>CAXHYW010000230.1:0-6031 GCA_964021475.1 uncultured Desulfobacteraceae bacterium
CCATCCTTAAATTCTAGCAGATAGTCTGCATCAGAGACAATATCGAGATCAAGTTTTCCGGTAAACCCATGGGTCAGGTCCTGGTTGTGTTTCATTCGAAACCAGTACCGATCTTGGTTGGTTCGTTGGGGGGTGCTGTCATACCGGTAATCTTTGGTGTTATCTGTGCCATCGTCTATCTTTTGGTCATCCAAAAAGTCAAAAAACATGGCGCCCTTGGATGCATTGTCAATCACATACCGCAGCTCTCCTGCCACCTTGGTACCTCGGTCTGTCATATGATTGGCATAGAGGGTGGCATCCATATTTTTGGAAATGGCAATATATAAAGGCTGTTCATATTCAAACCCCTTTCTATCGGAACTGGTTATCCGGGGGATTAAAAATCCGGTCTTGCGTTTTGCCTGAACCGGAAAGGAGAGATAGGGGGCATAGAGGGTGGGTATTTTTTTTGCCCAGAGAATCGCATGTTTGGCACTTCCGTACCCTTCAATGGTTACCTTTATCTCTTTGCCGGTAATTTTCCAGTCCGGGTTTTCTCCTTCACAGGAGGTGATGGATCCCTTGTCGGCACTATAGGTGAATTGGCCTGTTTTTTTCATATTCTCGCCGCTGATATACAGGTTGCTTTCCTGGACGAATATGGTCCCTTTGTTGATGGTGCCTTTTTCAGTCAACAGGTTGATTTGCATGGCATTGCAGGTGATGGAATCCTGGCCGGAAAGGAGCATGACATTGCCCTGGGCAAAGGCATCTTTAGTCTTGTTGGAAAATTCAACATAATCTGCTTCCAACCGGGTCATTCCCCCGGTTATCACCACATCGTCTTCGGCAATATACAACTCCCGTTCCTTGTCATATGTCACCATCAGGGCGGAAATATGCCAGGAAATTTCTTCCGGGTTTTCAGGAAGAGACGCTGCGTTTAAAAGCGCTGCAAAAACCATACAACAAAAAAAAGTAATTGCCGCTATCAGCGGCAGTTTTCTTTGGGAAAACAAACAAAACATAGCTATCCAGTAATAAATTGCACATCAATTAAAATTACTGTATAAAGCCATTTTATAGTTTAAAAGTCAAGTCAGAATAAGCTTAACAGGATCTGACAGGACATACGTAAATGGATTCGGTAATCAAACCGGATTGCCAGGGTTGAAAGGATAATTATGACAGCCTCCATATTAGCATCCATTGGGAACACCCCCATTGTCGAAATAAAACGGTTAAATCCCGTGCCCGGTGTGAAAATTTTCGCCAAGCTGGAGTACATGAATCCGGGCGGGTCCATCAAAGACAGGTCTGCCCTGTATATGATCAATGCTGCCGAATCAGAAGGCTTACTTTCTTCTGAAAAAACCGTGATAGAAGCCACCAGTGGTAATACCGGTATCGGGCTTGCCATGGTTTGTGCGGTCAAGGGCTATAAACTGGCCCTGACAATGGCAGAAAATGCAAGTGAAGAAAGAAAACAAATATTACAGGCCCGGGGGGCCCAGATCATTCTGACCCCCAAGCATCTGGGATCCGACGGTGCCATCGAAGAGGCCTACCGCCTTGCCAGGGAAAATCCGGATCATTATTTTCTCACGGATCAATACAACAACGAGGCAAACTGCAAGGCCCATTACCATACCACCGGCCCTGAGATACTTGCCCAGACCAAGGGGCTGGTAAACAGTGTTGTTGCAACTATCGGTACCTCGGGAACCCTCATGGGTTTGTCCCAATATTTCAGGCAAGTGGATCCTGCCATTCAAATCGTTTGTGCCGAGCCCTATCTGGGTCACAAGATCCAGGGGCTGAAAAATATGAAGGAATCCTATACCCCCGGGATCTTTGATAAAAAACTATTGGATCTAACCATCCGTGTGGATGACGGCAATGCCTTTGAAACAGCCCGACAACTGGCAAGGCTCGAGGGATTATTTGTGGGTATGAGCAGCGGTGCTGCCATGGCTGCTGCCATAGAGCAAGCCCGGAATATCCAAAAGGGGGTTGTGGTGGTCATCTTCCCGGACAGCGGGGAACGATACCTTTCCACCTCTCTTTTTTCCGTGGAAAAAAAGATGGACCTGAAGGTGTTCAACTCCCTTTCCAGACAAAAAGAGGGATTTGCCCCCATTGAAAAAGATAAAATCGGAGTATACACCTGCGGTCCCACGGTGGATCAGCGCCTCCATATAGGTCAGCTGAGGCGGTATGCCTTCACCGATTTATTGGTCCGGTATCTTGAATTTCATCAATTTGCCGTTAACCATGTGGTGAACATCACAGATTATGATGATAAAACCATACAGGGCGCAGCAGAAGCAGACCAATCTCTGGATGCCTTTGTTCAACCCTATATTGATGCTTTTAAAACAGATCTTGGCCTTTTGGACATCCGACCCGCCCAGGCATACCCCAGGGTTTCCGAGCATTTTACGGAGATGACGGATCTGTCCAGAACTCTTTTGACCCACCACCACGCCTATGAAAAATTGCATTCGGTTTATTTTGATATTGCAAGTCAGCCGGAATACGGTGATTTTTCAAAGGTGGATCTTGAGGGTATACGCCTTGGGGCAACCGTTGATCTGGATGAATATGAGAAGAAAAACCCGAAAGATTTCACGCTTTTAAAGCGGGTTCGTCTTTCAGAGCTTAAACGGGGGGTGGGAATAAAGACAGAGTGGGGAAATGTGAGACCCTCTCTTCATTTACAATGTTCTGCCATTGCCATGAGATATCTTGGCAACCAGTTTGATATTCATACCGGAAGCCGTGAACTAATATTTCCTCACCATGAAAATGAAATTGCCATTGCCAGGGCTGCAACCGGGTCCACCCTTGCCAATGTGTGGATGCATTGCGATCCGACCCAATATGACGGTTCTCTTGGAAAAGAGAGAATTGAAGATATCGATCTTGATTCCCTTACCCAGCAGGGGTGGGATCTGAAAACCATTCGTTTCTGGTTGATTTTCAGCCACTATCGAAAGCAGTTGATTCTTTCCGCCAAGGCACTGAGGGATGCCAAACACACTTTGGCCAAAATTAACCGGTGTATTGAAATCCTTGGGGTGATTACTTGTGATGATACCATCGGGAAAAGCGATTGTGAAAACAACGACCAATTGGTTTATGATATTCGCCAGGGGGTCCTCTCTGCCATGGCAGATGATTTGAAAGTCTCCAAGGTTATTTCCTGTCTTCTTTTGGGGGTAAAAAACATCAACCGTCTGATAAACCTGGATCAAATCAATGGGGCCTGCGCCAAACGGTTGCTGGCCTGTTTCAGGGAAGTGGATGCCTTATTAAAAATATTTGATTTTAATGGAAAAATGGAATATTCCAATACTGCCCAGAGTCTTCTTGCACAACGGGATGGTGCCAGGCGTAAAAATGACTGGGTACTGGCAGACAAGATCCGTGATCAGCTCACGGCCATGGGCGTTTGTGTCCATGATAACAAAGTATAACCCTTCAGGAATAAAGATATGACAAAAGATATGATAACTCCCCTGTTCTTTCCGTTTTCCCATATGCGCAAAGATCAATTAAAAAGTGTTACCGCATTTTTCCAGAAAATTTCCTTTTTACCCCTGGTGACTGATTTTAACGCTGATCAGAAGCTTACCCGGCTGATAGAGCAAGATATCTTGCAACCCATATTTCCTTCTGACGGGGAGATTGACGTGGTTGAAAAACAGGTGCGTTCCTACCAGGACTGGGCACAACTTCACCGGGGCAATGAAAAAAATTTTAAGGCATTGCTCCAGGAACAACCCTATTTTACAGACGATACGGGGCTTTCCAGCATTCAGTCCCAGATAAGGCGCGGAACACAAAAAAAAGAGGCCCCAAAGGAATCAGTCGAATCAGCCGAACAGAAAAAAAAGACTTCGGATCCCCTTTTGTTATTAAAATTTGCCGAAATTTTAGATGTACAAAATGAAGAGATTGAGGATGAATTGGCCGTCTTAGAACAGAGCAAAACGTCGCTTTTTTCCCAATTGTTGGGGGAAACATCGGAGAAAAAACCTGAAAAACTCGATTCCGGTCCATTTCTTTCAAGTTCTGCTGATCCCGGTAGCATCATGACCGAAGAACGGGTTGTTTCCTGGTTCCGCTATTCACAAAAAAAAGGTGTCTTTAAAGGAGCGGGGAGCACCGCTCTTTTGGTCACCACAAGCCCGGCTGTATTGGATTTCATGGTATCCAGGTGTGAAGGGGTAATAAATGGTCTTGACATTGATTCCATAAAAGTGCATGAGAATGAATGTGAAAAAAAGTGCGAGTGGCAGCAGGACTTTTATCGCGTTTTAGAAAAAATTATGGATAATAAAAGTTCTTCCGGGGTTACACCGCCAAAGCCAGATGACACCTGTTCTCTGACGGGCAATATTAAATTGTGTCTTTTTCCGGAAGACAGCACAAAGGTGTTTTTAAAGATGCCAGGTCAGTCGATTGCCGTCTGCCTGGTGCAACTAAAATCATAAAGAACTTGATTTTATCAAATGACATGTTATAAAAGCGTTTTTTGAATAGGTTTATATTTATATTAAGATTTATATTTAAAAAGTGATTTTATAATACTATTAATTATTAAGGAGATTATTAAGATGGCGTTTAATCCAATTGTTGACGAAGCAAAATGTGTTGGTTGTGAAGAATGTGTAGACGTTTGTCCCGTAGAAGTATTTGAAATGCAGGACGAAAAATCAGTGGCTGTCAATGCAGAAGAGTGCATGGGCTGCGAAAGCTGCGTAGAAGTTTGTGAAGAAGACGCGATTGTCATTGAAGAAGATTGATTCACGACTTTTCGTATAGATAAAAATGCCGGTATCTGTGAGAACAGATATCGGCATTTTGCGTTTAAAATCTTAAGAGGGTTTTATTTGTTAGACCCTGGGGTTTTATTTGTTGGAAGAGGGTGACCTGAATCCTGAAAAATTGGTCAGAAAAACCCCTGTAATGACCAGAACCGCCCCTGCCAGAAGTTCTTTTGTGACAGGTTCATCGAGAATAAAATAAGAGAGCAGGATCGCACTGACCGGCACAAAATTAATAAATACCCCTGCCTTCATGGGGCCGATTCTTTGTATCCCTTCATAATACCAGAAAAATCCCAACACTGTTCCAAAAAATCCCAGATAGAACAGAGCGGACCACTCCATGGGTCCATAGGTGGGAATATTGGAAAAAAGCCCATGGGACAAGGCTGGAAAAAAAAGCAGCAGGGTGCCGGCAACAGCTGAATAACATACCGCTGCCATTGGGGACAGGGTCTGCATCAAAGGCTTGCCCATGAGTGAATAGGAAACCCATGAGATCACACAACCGAAAATCGTCAGTTCCCCCCGCCCAATTCCTGTTTTGAAGATATTTGAAATGTCCCCCGAGGAGATGACCACCAGGGCACCGCTTACAGATAAAACAAGGCCGGTTAATTTTAACAAGGATAACTTGTCTTTAAACAGCAGAACAGAAAAGAGACTGATAAAGATAGGATTGGTCGCAATGATCAGGGATGCCCGGTTGGCATTTATCAGGGAGAGCCCGGTAAAAAACAGGATGTTATAGGCAAAGATACCGGTACACCCAAGAAAGAGAATGTTTATTGCCTGTTTCCAGTTAATTCTGGGCAGGCGTCCTTCAGCTTTCCTTGTTAAAAAAATTAAGAATGTCGAGGCAATGGCAAATCTTAAAAATGCCGCAGAATAGGGGTCTACTTTTCCGGCAATCCCTTTTCCGGCAATAAAGGTTCCGCCCCATAAGAAAGCGGTTAAAATCAGTTTGAAATAGGTCATTTGGGGGTTCCTTGGGTGGTGTCAAATAAAAGAGTTGTATTTGCACAGACCCGCCGTGAAAAGTCAAGCCGAGAATGGACGATTGATTTAAGATGTCCCGATTCCCGGGCGCATGAATCAACCTTGGCTTTCAATTCATTTTTCCCAAGCTGTTCAAATGCTCGTTTTTTTCTTGCCTTAGCTTCCGCCAACCTGATACAGGTATGACATATTGTATATGTACTATATTGGTTGAAATA
>CAXHYW010000231.1:0-6029 GCA_964021475.1 uncultured Desulfobacteraceae bacterium
TTCCAGACCGATAATGCTCTGGTGGATCATGACATGGTTGAGAACCGAGCCCAGGGCATATTTGGTATTTTCATCGGCAACCGCCTCTTCAACCGCCTCGCTGATGGCCATGCCCAGGCTGCCCGGAGAATCGGGGTTTTTTTTAAGGATGGATCGTCCCGCCTGGGTTTCGCTGCTGGGGCTTGCCGTGCATTTGGCTCCCCAGGTTTCCATCATCAGGCGGCGGTAGGGTTTTTGATTGTAGGAGATTTTGACCATGAACACCTTGCATTCGATGCCGAAAAAGGAACAGCACATGGCAAGGCTGGAGCCCCATTGTCCGGCACCGGTCTCTGTGGTAATTTTTTTGGTACCGGCCAGCTTGTTGTAATAGGCCTGGGCAATGGCGGTATTGGGTTTGTGGCTGCCGGCGGGGCTGACGCCTTCGTTTTTATAATAGATCTTTGCCGGGGTATCCAGGGCCCGTTCAAGTTCGTAGGCCCGGAAGAGAGGAGAGGGGCGCCAGATGGCATATTTTTCCAGAATTTCTTCGGGAATGTCTATCCATCTCTGGGTGCTGACTTCCTGTTCAATGAGGTTCATGGGGAAAATAGGGGCCAGGTCTTCCGGGCCGCAGGGCTGGCCGGTTCCGGGGTGCAGCGGGGGTTCCATTCCATTGGGCAGGTCTGCCATGATGTTGTACCATTGTCGGGGCATGTCCTTTTCCGATAACAAATACTTTTTGGTCCTCATAACGCCTCCTTGGTATTGGGTTAAAAAAAAGGTTTCACCCGGGGGAGCCCTCCATGAAATTATCCGGGTTTTCCATGAATCGTTTATAAAGGGTATAGTGCTGGGTGTTGTGATAGGAGATGGGTTCAATTCTTTCCGGGTCAAAGGTATAAATCAAGGCATCCGGGCAGGCCATGAGGAAGGGGGAATGGGTGGCGATGATGAACTGGGCATGACCCTGTTTGTTTATGTTGATCAGCAAATTTAACAGATCAATCAAAGAGGCAGGGGACAGGGCGGTTTCCGGTTCATCCAGGAAATATAGCCCTTTTCTGGTATATCGTGACTTAAAGTAGGACATGAGAGACTGGCCATGGGATTGGGTAATCAGGGATTTTCCGCCAAAATAGTCTAGCATGGCCGGATCATTGAGGGCCCATTCTTCAAGGTTTTTCGCAAAATGGGAAAAAATCTGGGAGCCAAAGTATGATCCGGGAACCGGACCCTTCGTCCATCCAAGGGAGATATGTTTATACAGGTCCTGCTCATGAGGGTTTTCTTCCACCCTTAAATTGAATTCATTCTGCCAGATGTGAACCCCGCATCGATTGGCAAGGGCTTTGAGCAGGGTGGATTTGCCGGTACCGTTTTCGCCGATGAAAAGGGTGATGCCTCTGTTGAACCTCATTTCTTTTGTGCGGTGCAATATTTTCAGGTTAAAAGGATAGGCATCCCGAACGGGGAATTTTTCCGAATGGATATTGACCTGTTTCAGATAAATCAATCGGATCCTTCTTTATTCTGCTTGGCCTGTTTAATAAGATCCAGCAGGGAGAAAATTTTAGGAGCGGCTTTGTCCTGAAATACCCGTTTAAATTCGTCTTGGGATAACTTGGCCGCAAGACTGGCCTGTACATCAAAATGATGGCACCAGCAGTCAAGGGTTTTAAAGCAGGGAAGCCCCTTGTTTTCAGACCGGCAATAGGGGTAATTGATTTCATGGCCAAGTCTCGGGCACCGGATGGTAAACTCATCATCCGGCGGTTCCGGTAAAGAAATGGTTTTGTCCTGATCCATGGATGTCTCCTTATTCTCTGGTGAAATTAAGGGCTAAACATAAGGGAATACCAGAACAGATTCAGTAAATTAAGAAAAGTGAGCAGATTGAGCGAGGTGCGTGCTAATTTATTTTTTATGAAAATACCGGGTTCAAGTCAAGCACAAAAATAAGATTAAGGGGTCATGGCCTCCATTGAACCCGGTTCCAGGGGCCACCGCCACATTGGCCCGGTTGACCCGATCTGCAAAACAGAGTAGATTTAAAAATTTTGATAAGGATGGACAATAGTGAAAATTCTCTTTCTTGAACCCTTTTTTGGGGGATCCCATAAAGATTTTGCCTTGGGATTTGCTGCCCATTCATCCCATGATGTGGACCTTGTTACCCTGCCGGACTGTTTCTGGAAGTGGAGAATGCAGGGTGCCTCCCTTTATTTTATCAACCAAATCAAAAATCTGGCCCAATATGACCTGATTTTTACCACGGATATGATGAATTTAACGGATTTTATGGCTCTGGCTGGCCGAAACCTTCCGCCCATTGTCATGTATTTCCATGAAAATCAGCTTTCCTATCCCCTGGGATTCCACGGTAAAAAAGAGTCTCACCTGGGATTTGCCAATATTATTTCTGCCGTTGCCGCGGATGGACTCCTTTTTAATTCAACATATCATTTTAGCGCTTTTTTGGGGGAAGCCAGGCACTTGATCAAACAGATGCCCGATACCAGACCCGAGTGGATGCTTTCTGCGCTTGAGCAAAATGCCCAGGTTCTTTATCCGGGGTGCAGGTTTGATGCAATCCCTTTTACCCTGGACAAAAACACCCTGGACAAGCCCTTGATCATCTGGAACCACCGGTGGGATTATGACAAAAAGCCGGAAGTGTTTTTCAAGGTTCTTTCTGAATTGAAAAAAAAGGGGGTTGGTTTTTACCTGGCCCTTCTGGGGGAGCAATACGATATTATCCCCGAGGTGTTTGTGACGGCCAAGGAGATGTTTAAGGAAGAGATCCTGGTATACGGCTATGTCTCATCACGGGAAAAATATTTATCCTGGCTTTCAAAGGGAAGCGTGGTGGTCAGTACGGCCATCCAGGAAAATTTTGGTATATCTGTTGTGGAGGCAGTCCGCCACGGGTGCTTCCCTTTGCTGCCCAACCGGTTGTCCTATCCAGAAATCATGCCGGAAAAATTCCATGAACAGGTTCTTTTTAGGTCCACATCAGATCTGGTGCAGAAACTTGCAAATTTTTTGCAGGACCCGGATCGGTTTTTTCCCATGCGTCAAAGTTTGTCCGATTATGCCATCCGATTTTCATGGGAAATCCTATCAAAACAGTATGATATGATATTGGAAAAATATAAAAATGGTTCTTGACTAAAGTTTTTTTTGTCTTTACAGTGAAGTCTTTTCTTAGGATTGGGAAAAGTGCTGATTTTTTGTATAATGTACGGCAGGGTCGTCGGAACAAATTTAAGAAATTCAACAAATTCTAAGATAGTGGACAGCAACAGATGATCTTTTTTGGAAGAAACTCTTTCATTTAGGATCATCAGGTATATGGTATTGTTTTTGGTTATGCCAAAAGAATGCTTTGGATTTGATTTTTATCACAAATTTGGAAGAATAAAATATGCAGCTTTCGGAAATGCAGATTGATTATTGTATGGAGTGCGGGGTTTGTACAGGATCTTGTCCCGTTGCCATGGCGCTGGATGGGTTTTCCCCCAGGCAGATGATCAAGCGCGCCATGAAGGAACCAGAAGGGGAAATACTTTCCAGTCCTGATATATGGGCCTGTTTAAGTTGTTCCCGGTGCTCGGACAGATGTCCGGTTGAAATTGATTTTCCGGCCTTTATCCGCGGTCTTCGCCAAAAGGCCCGGCTTCAGGAAAACCTGCCGAAGTTAAGCCACCACGGGATGTTTCATACCATCACCAGTCTCCAGGCCGCCCAGATTGAACAGGAGCGGGCCAAACCTGCGGGGGCCCGGGTCAAACCGAAACAGGACAGAATCGGTTGGGCCAAGGCGGCGGGTAAAATTTCAGATACCGGGGATTACTTTTATTTTACCGGATGCATCGCCTTTTATGATGTGGCCTTTGAATACCTTGATCTTAAAATGCTCACCAGTGCTGAAAATAATTTGAAGTTATTGAATAAAATGGGCATTGACCCGGTTATCAGCAATGACGAATGCTGCTGTGGTCATGATGCCTTTTGGTGCGGGGATGAAAAAACCTTTGAAACCCTGGCCCAAAAAAATATCGAAACCATTGAAAAAAGTGGTGCCAAGACCGTTATTTTTGGATGCCCGGAAGGGTATTCCATGTTCAAGGAGGCCTATACCGAACGGTTTGGGCCGTTACCCTTTGAGGTTTGCCATATCACCCAGTTTCTGGCGGAGCGACTGCCAAAAACAGATCTGACCTTTAAGGCCGGCAGCGTTGATCGGGTCACTTTCCAGGATCCCTGTCGCTTAGGCAGACGACAGGGTATCTATGAGGCACCCCGGCAATTGATCCAAATGGTTTCAGGCTGTGATCTTGCTGAAATGGAACATAACCGGGAAAACGCCGTTTGTTGCGGTACCACCGCCTGGATGCAATGTTCCTCCTGTTCAAAGGAGATGCAGATTCAACGGCTTAAAGAGGCAGAGGCAGTGGGCGCAAAGGCAATTATTACCGCCTGTCCCAAATGTCAGATCCATTTGACCTGTGCCAAGAAAAACACAGACCATGATCTTGCGATCATTGACCTTGTTTCATTTCTTGCAGATAACCTTGTTTAAGAGATGATCTATTTTTAAGTTGAAACAAGGGACACTATAAAAATTTTGGAGTAATAAATGGCAAATATTAAAACACCCCACGGTTCGGTGATGGTGGTTGGCTCGGGGATTTCCGGTATGCAGGCCGCCCTTGATCTGGCCGATTCGGGCTACCTGGTTCACCTCATTGAAAAAGAAACCGCCATTGGCGGGGTCATGGCCCAGCTGGACAAGACCTTTCCAACCAATGATTGTGCCATGTGAGTGATCTCACCTAAACTGGTCGAGGTCGGCCGGCACTTAAACATAAAGCTCCACACCCTTTCAACCGTCCAGAACATTGCAGGGGAAGCGGGTGATTTTACCGTATCCATACGACAGGAACCCCGATTTGTGGACATGGACAAATGTATTGCCTGTGGGGAATGCACCAAAAAATGTCCGGCAAAAACCCTGGATATATTTGATGAGGGACTCGCCAAACGAAAAGCCATTTACGTCTCCTATCCCCAGGCCGTGCCCTTAAAATATGCCATTGACCCTGGCAAATGCCTTAAATTAACCAAAGACAAATGCGGCACCTGTGCCAAGGTTTGTCCCACCGGGGCCATTAATTATGAAGCTGTGGCAGAAGACATCACCCTGAATGTGGGGTCTGTGATCATGGCAGCCGGGTTCAAGCCCTTTGATCCTTCCGGGCTTGATAATTATCAGTATGCCAATTTTCCCAATGTAATCACCAGTATTGAATATGAGCGGCTGTTGTCTGCCGGAGGGCCTACCCTAGGCCACATCGAGTGTTACCCGGACAAGCATGCGCCCAAAAAAATTGCCTGGCTCCAATGTGTGGGATCCCGGGACCAAAATAAATGCGACAATGCCTATTGTTCCTCTGTTTGCTGCATGTATGCGGTTAAAGAAGCCATGATGACAAAGGATCATATTGACGGCCAGTTCCAAGCCTCTATTTTTCTCATGGACATGAGAACCTTTGGAAAAGATTTTGAAAGATACTATGAGCGTGCCAAGGACGAAGGCGTTCGGTTTGTCCGGTCCAGAATTCATTCCATCACCGAGGATGAAGATCAAAAACTTGTCTGCACCTATGTGAGTGAAGATGGGAAAAATATCACGGAAGTCTTTGATATGGTGGTATTGTCCGTGGGAATGGAAACCCCCAAGGACCTGGCCCAGGCCGTCCGGGACATGGGCATTGAGCTCAATGCGCATAATCTGGTGGAGACCACAAGCTTTCAGCCGGTCAGCACTTCCCGAAAAGGGATTTATGTGTGTGGTGCCCTCCAGGAACCCAAGGATATTCCCCTGGCCGTCATGGAAGCATCGGCAGCCGCTTGCGATGCCGGTATCAGTCTTTCAACCTCCCGGGGGGCCCTGACAAAGACCCGCACCTACCCCATAGAGATAGATGTAGTGGGTGAGCAAGCTCGTATCGGGGTATTTGTCTGCAATTGCGGCACCAATATCG
>CAXHYW010000232.1:0-6027 GCA_964021475.1 uncultured Desulfobacteraceae bacterium
CTTGCCGAAGGCTGTGTCCGGTGTGGGGTCAACTTTTTATATGATACTTTTTGCCAGCGCTTTGGTATTCCGGTGGATTCCCATGGAAACCCACAGAAGGTTATTGTTCTTGGCTTGGGAAAATTGGGGGCCAGGGAACTTAATTTTTCATCGGATATTGATCTGATGTTTGTCTATCCGAGGGAAGGGGTTACCACAGGTAAAAATCCCATTTCCAACGATGAATTTTTTACCCGACTCTGCCGGGAATTTTTAAAGCTGTTTACCATGGGAGGCGGTGTTAATTTTTTCCGTGTGGATACCCGGTTAAGGCCCTTTGGCGACAGCGGCCCCTTGGTCATGAATGCGGCAGCTTTTGAGGATTATTACCAGGCCCAGGGCCGGGAATGGGAACGGTATGCCATGATAAAGGCACGACCCATTGCCGGAAGTATTGAGGAAGGGCAGACCCTGCTCAAAGGGCTGAACTCCTTTATTTACCGTCGGTATTTTGACTATGGTTCCTTTGATTCTTTTCGGGAGATGAAACATCGGATCACCCTCCAGGTGAAGAACAAAAAGCTCAAAGACAATATCAAGCTGGGTGCCGGTGGTATCCGGGAGATTGAGTTTTTCGGCCAGTTGTTCCAGCTTATTCGGGGCGGGGTGGAACCCGAACTCCAGGAGCAGCAGATTCTCAAGGTGCTGGACCTGTTGCAGGTTCATCAGTGTATCAATCAAGAGACCCGGCAGGATTTAAAGAAGGCCTACCACTTTTTGCGATTGGTGGAAAACAGGCTCCAGGAATACCAGGATCGCCAGACCCATGATATACCGGAAAAGGCGGACCAGCGGCTGATTCTGGCCCTGTCCATGGGGTTTGAATCCTTTGATGCCTTTCATCGGGAACTGACCCGTGTTTTGAACCGGGTTCACGGCCATTTTTCCCAATTATTGGTCACCGAAGAGGAGGAAAGCACAGACACTCAAACCCGACATCTCCGGGAAATGTGGACCAATATCAATGATCCCCAGTTTACCGCAGATGCCCTTGAAGTGTTGGGGTTTGGGGATTCCGATCAGTTGTTGTCGAGTTTAAGAACCCTTGCCAGCCATCCCAACACCCGGCGTTTGACCCCCAATGGCCAAAAAAAACTGGCCCGGCTTATGCCGATGCTGGTCAAAAAGGCGGGTCAAGAGAAAGAAGCCCAATCCATTATTAGCAAATTGATCGATCTTGTCATCACCATTGAGCGGCGGACCTGTTATCTTTCACTGCTCATTGAAAATAAGGGGGCCCTGGATACCCTGATTGTCCTGGCCCAAAAAAGCCCCTGGATTATCACCTTCCTGAGTCAGCATCCGGTATTGCTCGATGAACTCATGCACCCGGCCACCCTGTATGCACCCCCTAAAAAACAAGCCCTTGAAAAGGAAATGGCAGACCGGATGAAAAAAAATCCGTCCGGGGATGTGGAATATCTGCTGGAAGAACTTTGTATTTTTCGCCAGGTCAATACCCTGCGGGTGGCTGCCGCAGACGTCAGCGGGAATTACCCCCTCATGAAAGTCAGTGACCATTTAACCTATATTGCAGAAACGGTCCTCACCCAGGTTCTTAAGATCGCCTGGGACATTGTCACCCAAAAATACGGGATTCCCCAGGGGTTCACGGCCAATCCAAAAGATCCCCAGGGATTTGCCATTGTGGCCTATGGAAAGGTGGGGGGGCTTGAAATGGGATATAAATCAGATCTGGACCTTGTCTTTCTCTTCCAGGCAGAACCCGGCATGACAAGCGGTATACCACCGGAAGGGGAAAAGCTGTCTCCGGGCAGATCCATTGATAATGTTTTGTTCTATTCAAACCTGGGCCAGAGGATCATCAGGCTTTTGACCATGCACACATCAGCAGGTACCCTCTATGGTGCGGATATGCGGCTTCGTCCCGGGGGCGCTTCGGGCATGATTGTTTCCCACATGGATGCCTTTGAGGAGTATCTTGAAACCCAGGCATGGACCTGGGAACACCAGGCCCTGATAAGGGCCCGGCCCATCATAGGAGATCCCGCCCTTTTTCTGAGGTTTGAAAAAATCAGGCAAACCGTGTTGGGAAAGGACCGGGACCCCGCCATTTTGCAAAAAGAGGTCAGTGAGATGCGTGAACGCATGCGACAAAAACGGCTGGCCCATGAACCCGGACTGTTTGATCTAAAGCAGGATTCCGGGGGAATTGTGGATATTGAGTTTCTGGTTCAATATCTTATTTTGAAAAATGCCCATGGGTTTCCCGATATCCTGGTGTGGACCGATAATATTCGTCTCATGGAAGCCTTAAGCGTTGAAGGACTTATTTCAGGGGCTGAAAGCCAGGTGCTCCAGGAGGCGTATGTAAGCATTCGCCAGGTCATGCATCGGTTAGCCCTCCAGGAAAAATCCCTGATTGTTCCCGAAGAGCTGTTCTTGGTAACGGTACGGGCGGTGACAAAAATTTATAAGACCCATTTATCCCCCGGGTTATCCCACGAATAATTTAGGAAATAAGAAACAGACTTAAGCTAGGCCAATAGGTGATGAGCAGAACCGACAATAAAAGCACCAGCATAAAGGGGATGGTGGCCCGGTAGATGTCCACAATGGGTTTATTGAACCGATAGCTTGCAATGAACAGGTTCATGCCCACCGGTGGTGTAAAATATCCGATCTGCATATTGGCCAGAAAAATAATCCCCAGGTGAACCGGGTGGACGCCGTATTCAAGGGCCACGGGCAGCATCAGCGGCACCATGATAATGATGGCAGAAAAAATATCCAGCATGGCCCCCAGGATCAGAAGGAAAATGTTCAGCAAAATTAAAAACACCAGTTTACTGCTCACATAGGTCTGGCACAGGGCAAACAATTTCATGGGAATTTCTGCGTCAATCAAAAAATTGGTGAGTGCCAGGGAAACCCCTAAAATTAACAGGATTCCCCCCACCATGACCATGGATTCCCGGATAATATCGGCCAGTTGGGACAATTTGATTTCCCTGTAGATAAACACTTCCACCACCAGCACATACATGGCCGTAACCGCAGCCGCTTCAGACACGGCAAAATAGCCTGAATAGATCCCGATAAACACAAACACAGGCAAGGGGATTTCCCATGCCGCTTCCCGAATGGCGGTAAAGGCATTTCTCCAGGAAAATTTTATCAGGGGGATGGGATTTTTTTTGTTGACCCAGATGCTCCACAGGGAGAGCATGAAAATCATGAGAATAGCCGGAAAAATACCGGCTAGGAAAAGATCCTCAATGGAGATCGCAACACCACCCCCCATCTGCTGGGCAATGATCCCGTATAAGATCAAAGGAAGGGAGGGGGGCAACAGCAACCCTAAGCTGCCCGAGGTGGTGACCAACCCCAGGCTGAAATTGTCCTGGTATCCGGCCTGCTTTAAGGCGGGGTACAATAAAGCGCCCATGGCCACGATGGTGACCCCCGATGCGCCGGTGAAGGCGGTGAAAAGGGCACAGACCACAAACGCCACGATGGCAAGGCCTCCTGGCATCCATCCCAGGAATGCCTGGGTCAGTCGGACCAGGCGCTGGGAGGTGTTGCTTTCTCCCAGAAGGTAGCCAGCAAAGGTAAACAGGGGAAGGGCCAACAGAATCGGGGTGTCGGCAATCCGGTACAATTCAATAGCCATGACGGACAGATTAATCTCAGCCATGTAGAATCCGGCCATGGCCGCCGCAATGATCACCGTGAACAAAGGAGCCCCAAGAAAAGCGATGAGGATGAGTAATCCTATAAACAGATAGATCATGGTTTTTTGTCCCCCTGTTTTTTGGATACCAATTGAACAAAAGCTTTGATTGAAAACAGGGCGTACCGAATACTGATCACCCCAAAGGCTATGGGGATGATACTTTCACAGACCCAGGCTGGCACATTGGCAAAGGCAATGAGCTTGACCTCCATTTCCATTTTCACAAATTCCAGGCTAAACCAGGCCATGAGAGCGGTTACCACGGTTGTAAACACATGGGTGGCAAGGCTTGAGAACCGCTTAATCCGGGAGGGTAGATACCGGGAAAGGATGTCAATACTGATGTGGTTATCTGTCCTGCTGGCGATCATGGCCCCCACAAGTCCGATCCAGAGTACCAGGACCCGGACCAGGGAATCCCCCCACACAATCCCGGAATCAAAAAAATTTCTTAAAAAAATCTGGAGGACCGCCAGGGTGATCATGATCAGCAACAGACCGATCAGAATATAGTCTTCGGCTTTTTGAACCAAAGAAATCACCCTGGGGATAAGCTTAAGTTTATTGATCACCCGTCGATCCTTTGGCCCGGAATTCCTTTAGAAGACCGTCCAGTTGATCCGCAGCTTCCTTTGGCAGGGTCCCGGATTCCACCATCTTTTGGGATGCATTTCCGGCTGTTTGACGCCATTGTTCTATGATCGTCTCATCCGGGGTGACAAATTCAATTCCCTGGTTTTTTAATGCCGCAATGGCCTTGCCGTCATCTTTCCTGTTTTGAAGACCAATTTCATTGAAGGCATGGGTCATGATCCGGGTGACGATTTTCTGGTCCTGGGGGGTAATTTTTAAAAATTTTTTCTTGTCGATGGCCAGGACCGCATGGAGATAAATCAAGGGGATATTGGTAACATATTTAATCTGGGTGTGCCATTGAAGTACAATGGCTCCCACGGGAGAGGTGGCCACCGTGTCAATAAGCCCTGACTGCAGGCTGGTTCGAACGTCTGCTATGGGCAAAGGGATGGGAGCGACGCCAAAGGCTGCCACCGCGTCCAGGGAAAGCTTGTCATTGTCAGGAATCCAGACCTTGTGTTTCTGGAGATCCTGGACGGTTATAATGGGTTCTGTGGACATGATGTAGGCAAATCCCCCGCCAGCAATTCCGAAGATGACAAATCCGGCCTTGTCCAGTCCGTCACTAATGAAGGTATCCATGTGCTGCCGAACATAATCCACCTCGTCCAGGGATGCAAATTTCATGGGCTGGGAATAGATCTGGTTTGCCGGGAAATAAGAGGACAGACTTCCCGCCACAACCGCGCCGCCCTGGAGCTGGCCAATTCGGATTTTCCGAAGGACTGCCTTGTCATTGCCCATGACGCCGCCGGGATAAAATTTGAATTTTACCCGATTTTGGGTTTGGGTGGCAACCTCTTTGGCACCCTGGCGCATTTTTTCCATCCACATGGAACCTTCGGGTGATATGGTGGCTATTTTAAAGGTGGTGGCATATCCGGGCACAAGGCCTATCAATAAAAATATAGCCATCAGGGTCAGTTGTTTAATAAGGCTCATTTGTTTCTCCAAAATCATGAATTCAATTGGTTTTATAAAAGATTAAAAATAATCTTCCGCACTCTCCAGCAATTGCCTGGCCTGTTTTTGTGCATGGGTATTCACAAGGGTGTACCCGGGTACGGCAGGATCGGTGTCCAGGACCTCTTTAAGTAACCTGTCATGCAGGTCTCTGTCGAATATCATCCGTGCATAGAGCTTGGCAAACATCACCTTGGCCATGAGGTTTTTGCCCTGGGACAGGTCAATAGCGCGTTCGAAATAGAGTTTTCCCTGTTCCGGTTTTCCGCCTAGAGCCGGCGGCAGGAACGTGGCCAGGGTGCCCAGATACAGAAAAGCCGCACCATCTTTATAGGTTTCATCCAGCAAAACAACCTTGAGCATGATGGCTTCAATTCGTGAAATATCTGCCAGGGCATTGAAATCATTTGAATTGGCCATGATCCAACTGGCCCAGGCATTGCCCAGCGTAAAGAGGTAGGGCAGGTTTTTTTTGTCCATGGCAGAAATGATCTCTTGGAATTTATCAAAGGGCATTTTCTTCAAGCCGCAGGCATCCTTGTTGGCAATACAGATGGCCTGATCTGCATAACCAAAGGCCTTGTTTACCATTTTACGGGATCGGTGTGCATCGGTCACAAACACATTTGCATAGGCTGTGTATAATTGGGCGGCTGTGGATAGCATCTCCTTGGAATAAGGGTCTTCACTGA
>CAXHYW010000233.1:0-6024 GCA_964021475.1 uncultured Desulfobacteraceae bacterium
TTATATCAGGGTTAATTCCATTACGACAAGTCCTGCGACGGTCAGTATCATCATTCCTAAAAACGGATAGTTCAATCCATTGGCCGGATAAACGTCAAGGGTATGAAATTTTTCTTTAAACCCCCGGCAACGCATGGCCTGATATACCCGTTTGGCCCGTAAAGACGCCCTGACAAAAAGCATCCCGGCCAGAAAGGCATAGGTTTTGTAAGAATGCAAATTGGTTCCGGGTTTAAAGCCTCTGAACCTGGCCGCCCTTAGCAAGCGTGCATATTCGCTTTGAATCACGGCAATGTACCGATAGGTCATGAGAAGCAAAAACACCAGTTTGTCCGGAACTTTCAACTGGTGAAGACCGGATCCCAGGGAGGCCATAGACATGGTGGCAACCAATGATGAAAAAATCAATAAAATGGCAACGGACTTGATGCTGATCATCATGCAAAGCATTATCCCCTGGGAGGAAATCTTCACCCATCCATACTGGAACACCATTTCTCCCTCAAATGTCAGAGGTAAAAAGATCCAAATCATCAAAAGAAACCAGAACAAGGGGCGCAGTCTGACTCCCAAGGTTTTCAAAGGCAGGCGGGCCAAACCGATCAGCAAAAGTGCGAGGATCAGATACCCACACGCAATATAAAGATTGTCACACAATGCCGCGGCAATGGATAAGATAAAAGAGGCCATGATCCGTATCTTCGGGTCCAGTCTGTGGATGGGGGAGTTGCCATCTGCCAGGGTATTTTCAAGCATTTGACTTATCTTTTTTTCGTTTTTTAATCCAGGCCGCCGCAAATGCCAGCCCGAAAATCACAGCAATTCCGCTTAAGATCCTTGCCAGGGACGGATCCTTTTCAAGAGATTGTTTTTGGACCATTTTTTCCTCCAAACTTTTCAGCGTGGGCTCCATCCCCAACTCATCCTTTGGGAGGGTCCAATGACCCGAATGGCCGGTTCCGGCATCCAGCTCAACCACAAGATCCGAATCATTAGTATCCGGAAGCGCAAAGGAATACAGGCCCTGGGCATCGGTGATTCCCTGGTGAACCAAACCTTTGTTTGAATCTGTCACCTTGATCACACAATTTTTGGCAGGCCGATCGGACCCAAAACTGCCCTCTATGTGTATTTGCCCCTGCTCCACCCAGGCAAAGACAATCACCTTGTGGGCCAGAGCAGATGTGCTGGATATCCCCAGAATCAGGGCAATCAAAAACAATATTTTTTTCATGATTCTTTCCAATTTTTTTTACCCACTATTTTTTTGGGTAATATCTCCGGATATACTTTCAACAGAAAAGAGACGCAAAACCCGGTAATAATCCCCTCAATTACCATCACCGGCACATGGGCGGAAATAATGGCAATACAGGTTTTTAAAAAATCTTCGTTGGTAAACCACAGGGCGCTCCCCATGAGCAGACAAGAAAATCCAATTGAAAAGAATCCGGCCAGAAAGCCAGCAACAAAGGTCAGTTTTGGCGATTTACCCACCAGGGGCAAGAACAGATAGTGCATCAGAATGGCTGGCAGGGCCATGATGACGCAGTTGACCCCAAGGGCGGTTAACCCGCCATATTGGAAAAACAAGGATTGCAGCACCAGGGCTGTCAAGATGGCAGGGAAAGCGGCCAATCCCAACAGCAATCCCACCACACCGTTTAAAATCAAATGCACGCTCACAGGCCCTATGTTAACATGAATCAATGAGGCAACAAAAAAGGCCGATGCCAGAATTGCCACATGAACCATCTGATCATAGTCAATTTTTCTCAACCCAATGGTGGTACCGACAATGGTGATTACCGCACCCACGGCCAATACCTGTCCGGATAAAACGCCTTCAGAAATATGCATAATTTTATTGTTCCTGCCATGCTTCAAACTTTACCCAAATAACTGCTCCAAGCTCTATATCCTTTTTTTCACCATCGTGCATCATTTTTTTATCCGATCGGTTCAAGGCGGCAAACCCCCACCAGCCAGCAACCGGTGCACAATAGGAAAAAACACCGTTTTGATCGGCTTTTATGACCTGGGTGATCATATAATCCGTGGGGGCCGTGGCTTTATTGTTTTGATTATAAAATTCAATTTCAACCTCGGCATAGGGAACGGGTTTTCCGTCCAGCTTAACGATTCCCTGGAAAAGATTTCCGGCATACAAACCAAAGGGCCGGGACAGGGGGACGATCTCTGTTTTCAACCCGATTTCCTCATCCCATCCGCCATCATCGCCAAAGGCTGCCACAATGGTTTTAGTCGTGTGAATAATATAGCAATCTTCCCCGGGTTCAAAATAGGCCACAGGTTCCATGACAAAGGTATAGGCCCCGGGCCTTTTAACAGAAAACATTCTGGTCCAGGCAGGCTTGTCCATCACCATTGCCGGGGAAAGACCCTCTGCAAGGTTTTGCTTTTTCCCATTTTTCACCACATAAAATCCAGCGGGTTTCAAAAGTTCCATGCCAATACTTTCAAAGGGATGGGAAAAGGAAAGCATAAGTTTTATTTCCCGTTTTTCACTTTGCATAATCATGTTGTCCGAAGGAATCACCATGCCATAATGGGAAAAACAATTATTTGATAAAACAAATACAAAAATTGCGGTCAAAATAGCCGTGTTCATCAGCTTAAATTTCATTTTTTCTCCAAAAAACCAAAAAAAACCACAAAGGGTAAGACAAAATTGTCCTTGTTAACCTTCGTGGTTTCCTTAAATGTTTATTCTTTTATTTCTTGATCCAGGCCCCGGCAGTATTTTGGATGAATTCTCCGGCTACTGCCCTTTCGGCAAGGGTAATGGCCCGCCGTTTTTCAACCACAGCCAATGAGGTGTTCTGTTGTTTGGCAATGTGGGCATAGATGGCCTTCCGGTCCTTGTTTTCACTTGCAACAAGTGCGTTGTCACTGGTTTGTCCCGTGACAAAGGCAAGATAACCTTGGTTATTTTCCCCCACAATCCCCTTGGCCTTTAATTCCACAATCACCGGCAGACGCTGTTTCATTCGTTCTTTAATCCCAGCCATGGAGGTTCCAACAAATACAAATACCCCCAAAAGAATCAATACATTTATAATGAGTATCTTTTTATAGTTCATTTTTTCCTCCTATTCTGTTTTAATTTTATCTTCAGCAGCATCAATATCATTGAAAAAGTCATCCAGGGCCCTGTCTACTTTAACATTTACGTCAATGGTGATGTGAATGGGTTTAATTTCAACAGGCTTGATCTCTACCTGGTGGCTGGAACTACAGCCAGCCAGGAAGAACAGAACAAGAAACATCGTTATGAAACATAATGGTCGTGTCATACCCTCTCCTTCTTTAGTTTAAAATACTATTGAGTCTATTACCAAATTTTAAGACCTGGTTAAAGGGAAGTTTTAAATTTACATTCAATTTAATTCCCTGGAATCTTGATCCAGGACTTTTCGCATCCACCCGAACAAAGGAGCCCACCTCTTTTTGGTACTCAAAGGGCAAAATTTTGGCAGGTTTTCCATCCAGTTCCATATTCATAAACAGGGTATCGCCTTCGGTGTTCAGCTCAAGTTTCGCCCACTTATAGTCAAAATCCTTCAACGCCTCCCGGGCCAGGTCCAATTGGACAAATTCCGGTGTATCCATAGGGATACCGCCGGTGAGAGCTTGTGTATTCTCAATTACCACCCGGCCCCCCTTTCCAGGCGTTGAAAACAGAAATCCTTTGTTAAAGGAGATATTGCCATCTGAATAAACCACGGGTATCCTACCACTTAAAGCACCTTCTCCCTCTGCATGGAAGGCGCCCATCTGTTTTAGCAAACCCGACAATTCCAGTCGGTCACAAAACAAGGTCAACGAAAGGACATTGTCTCGGCCCGGCAGGCGGAAGGATTCTGTGGAGACCCATCCGTTGCACCAGTTAAACCCTAGGTTTTCAATATTGACCGATTGCCCATCTTCTATGCTGAACCGCGCCTTTGCATGGGTAAATTCAAACTGCCCGGTCGTAATCTTGTCGATGGTCAGCACCTGGCCGGGCAATGATTCTGGCACCATAAGATCATTAAAATCAATACTACCCGCAACCCCCGTAAGCGAAAGGTTCATGTCCGGAAAAAAAAGATTCCCTTTATCCATCATGATGGCGCCTTCAGAGGTCACCCCATGGTGTTTGTATTCAATGGTTCCCTTTGAGGACAATTGTATGGAAGACTCTTCACCAAAGATTAATTTGGGCATAATTTTACCCATCTGGACCGGTTTCAACAAAAATGGATCGATGACAAAATCGATCCTGCCAAAAGGATCAGAAGGGCCAGAAGGATCAGATGGGTCCGCCCCCCCTGCCCGTCCTTCAAACCCCAAATTAAAACCGTCTAATTGGTCAATACTTACCTTCCCCCCGATGGTGACTCCCAACAACTCGCTTTGGGTGATACTTCCCCCAAGACTTGCCGTAAATTTATCATCGTAGCCGATTTCCTGGATGGAGAAGTCTCCGGGATTATTCTCGTTTTCATAGGGGAATACTAAAGGAAGTCTGGCATTGATCCCCAACGCCTTTGTCTTAAATTTTATGGACTCAACGTTACCGTCTCTTATCCGGGCATCCAAATGGACCCGGGAAGAAAATTGTTTGGTGATGTTCACACTTCCCGTAAGAGTCACCCCAGCGGCACCTGCCTGTGCGGCACTTGAAATAACATCTATCTTCGATAGATTGGATTTAAAATCAAATTCAAATCCCTTTCCTTTATCGGATAAATCCCCTTTAATCCCGGATTGAACCATCAGTTTTTTAACCAAAAGCTGTTCTTTGCCCTGGGTGGCATAAAGGTTCTGGGAATCAAATGAAAATCTGCCTGTTTGGCTTGCCAGGTTCCCTTTTAATGTCAACAATAAATTGGGGTTCTTCATACGCATCTTGTGGGATTGGCTGGCCAAAAATAAATCCGTATTTTTTTTATTTTTTAGAGTCAGGTCGAATAATGCCCCCCCCCCTTTATTTTCCTGCCATTTCAGATCAAGGGTCAGACCCATAATCTGACCCATGTTCTGAGCCTGACCCATGTTAGTGGAAAACTTAATCGGTGACGACTCCGATTGAATATCAAAGTATCCTTTTCCCTGGTCTAAAAATTCTCCGGAAAGCACTGAGGTGAGGGCAATATTTTCAACCTTAAACTGTTCTTTGCCCTTTGTTACCATCAGCGTTTGACAGCCGAAAAAAAAGTCTCCGGTGTGGCGGGTCAGATCCCCTTTTAATGAAAACAAAAGATGGGGCTGGTCAAAACTAATCCCATAGGGGGCCGTAGCATAAGGGACTGTAGCAAGGGCAAGGGACTTAACGGACTTGCTTTTCAGGGTCCCATCAAAGGAAGAGGGAGCATTTTCTTTTTGAGCTATATTCAAATCAAGGTGCATCCCCATGGCGGGAGCCAGGGAACCTGCAATATCAAAATCACCCACAATAGTAATTTTCCCGTCCCGGCTGCCCATAGAGACTGCAACTTCTTTAATGATGGTACCGGGAAGATTGGGAAGGTCCAGCTTCAATTGAGAAACCGTCAATTGCCAATCTGTGTCAATATTTTTTGTTATATCAATATCCACAGGTCCTGAAAGATTATAATTTTTAATTTCCGGGAAAACCCCGGACAACACCCCGGACAAAACCTCGGGACGAAGAGCCGTGGCCTGGATACGAACCCTTTCAATGCCGGAAGTCAAGTCACCGCCAATAATAGCTTCAACGGTTTGGCCAAAGGGGTAAAATCGGGCCGTCAAAACCGCCTTTTTTTTATCAATGTCCAGGGAAGACAACACCTCAAAGGGGACTAAAATTTGCCGATCCGATGTGGTAATGGACAGATTTGCCTTGTTTAACACCATTTTTTTGGGTAAATAATCCAAAAAAGCATCCAGATCAACCACTGGTGAATCAACCGTTACACCTGAACCCTCCAGTGTCTCTTTTATTTTGCCGGGGAAAATCTCCCCGTTGATACGCAAGTTTTTATCGGCATCCACCCG
>CAXHYW010000234.1:0-6023 GCA_964021475.1 uncultured Desulfobacteraceae bacterium
CTACACATAGAGGCACACTCTTTCCCTACACGACGCTCTTCCGATCTTCGGCATTTGTGGGGAGAATTCCAATTAGCCCCCCCAATAAACAAAGAAAATTGTGAAGTAAATAACACAAAATAGGTGTTTTTCTGACACAAAGTGGTAATAAATTACATAAAATGTCATTTAAATGCCCTAACGGGGGAGATCAACACAAGACCGACAATGGCCCCTGGTTGCCAAGACGAGTCAGGTCTCTCGCGGGCATGGTGGGAACTCTACAATTCAGTGGTCTACAAGGATGGCAAGAGCATTTGTATTGTAAAGATGGAATTTAATTTAAAAGTTGATTGCTGGCGGAAAAACCATCAACTTTGTGTGCAATAGTGTAGGGAGCGATAATTTTAACCATAAAAAAAGGGTCCTGGAAAAACTCCCAGGACCCTTGAATTTATTAATGGAGGCGGCTTCCAGATTTGAACTGGAGAATGTCGGCTTTGCAGGCCGATGCCTTACCACTTGGCCAAGCCGCCAAAATGAATGGAGCGGGAAACGGGAGTTGAACCCGCGACTTCGACCTTGGCAAGGTCGCACTCTACCACTGAGTTATTCCCGCTCAGCAAACAAGGGGAATTTATATATGGACTGGCCCCTATTGTCAATAAAAAATTGCTTAAAACAAAAACTTTCTTGCTCTGATGACATAATCAAGGCCTGACCACACCGTAAATATCAATGCCCCGTAGAGAAAGAAAATACCGATGGCGTTAAAATCGATCCCAAGATAGGCATAATGCAGACTCAAAGGGATAATTGCCGCTATCTGGAAACCAACCTTATATTTACCCAGCCAGGAGGCTGCCACATCCTGTCCGTTTTCAATCAGCACACACCGCAAACCGGTCACAGCCAATTCCCTTCCGATGATCACACAGGCAATCCAGCCCGGCATAAAGCCAAGGGAGACCAGCATCACCAAAGTGGACGATACCAGCAGCTTGTCTGCAAGGGGATCCAGTATGGTGCCAAGTTTTGATTCAAGGCCACGGGTTCTGGCCAGATATCCGTCAAAATAATCTGTGATGGATGCCAGGGAAAAAAGAACGGCAGCAATAAATGTGGTGACCCTGGAGTCTGACATCAGGAGCACCACAATAACGGGAACCATTAAAATTCTTGAAATGGTAATAAAATTCGGGGTTAGGACAACCGCTTTAATTTTTTTTGACCATCTCATTATTTTTTATCCGTTATTTTTGTTCATTCTTTTTGTTCCAGTCGGCCATAAACGCATCAATCCCCTTATCGGTCATATGATGGGCGGCAAGCTTTTTTAGAACCCCATGGGGGATGGTGGCAATATCCGCCCCGATCAGGGCAGAATTTAAGACATGCAAGGGATTTCTCACACTGGCCACAATAATCTGGGTATCAAAATCATAATTGATAAAGATCTGAACAATCTGTTCGATCAATTCCATGCCTTCCTGGGCCAGGTCATCGATACGTCCCACAAAAGGGGATACATAGGTAGCCCCGGCTTTTGCCGCCATCAATGCCTGCAATGCGGAAAAAACAAGGGTTACATTGGTCTTAATACCTTCCGAGGACAATGTTTTGACCGCCTTCAACCCTTCCACGGTCATGGGAATTTTAACGGTGACATTGGCCGCAATTTTAGCAAGTTCACGGGCTTCGGTAACCATGCCGTCATATTCAAGGCTGATCACCTCTGCACTCACGGGGCCGTCAACAAGTTTACAGATATTGGCAATAATTTCCTTGAACTCACCGGGTTCTTTGGCAATCAATGAGGGGTTTGTAGTAACCCCATCCACCATTCCCATGTCCATGGCATCTTTGATCAGATCGATATTGGCGGTATCAATAAAAAATTTCATCTGTTGCCTCCTAGTCCAGAAGAATTACCTCCTGACGTGTTTGTTTTTCTATGATTTTTAACAATTGTTCCGGGGTTTTATCCAACACCGGATGAAGGGTATCTGCACCGATATCACACAGGGGCCTGAGCACAAAACACCTTTCCTGCATCCTTGGATGGGGAATGTCAAGATACTTCGTTTTGACAATTTGATTTTGGTAATAAATAATGTCCAGATCAATCATTCTGGGTCCAAACCGAAAGGCTTTTCCCTCTTTATCCAGAGATAGTTCAATCAGTTTTAAAATTTCCAGCAATTCTTCCGGCGCAGCCTGTGTTTCAACTTTCAGGGCCGCATTCACAAACCAGTCCTGATCTTCAAAATTCTGGGGCTGTGTTTTGTAAAACGAAGAAACCGCAAGAACCCGGATCAGGGTGTGATGCTCCAGGCAATCGATGGCCAAGTTCAGGTTCTCTTTTTTATCCCCTTTATTTGAGCCGATACTCAAATAGGCTGTGAACCAAGCGTCCATCAAGGCTCAACATCAATGGAACATGTTTTAGAAAGGGAACTTTTGATCCCCTCTTTCCCAATGGCCTGGACCCTGAAGTAATAGTGAAGCCCCGGTTCCAATGCTCGTCGATAGGTCATTTCCGGCATGGAAACAACCCCGACCGATTCAAAGACAAAGGGACATCCCTGACAACCATTCAAATCTTTGGTACCCATATAAACCCTGAATGCCTCGGGTGCTATTTTTGCATTTACCGGGTCCACGGAGTGGGCCCATGTCAGGATCACCTCATTTTTTCCCAACGAATAGGTCAGATTTCCAGGAGCGGCCAAAACATTGCCATCCTTTACCGGTGGCAGGGGGGGCGCTTTTATACCGCAAGCAGGTAGCAAAAATGTTAAAATCAAAAGAACAAGGAAATAAATAAATTGTTTTTTACCAAGGTTCATCACAAATCCAGCTCCTTTTCAGCACGCTCAACCGCCCGGGCCACGTTGTCAAAGCTTGTTCCCCCGTATGATACGCGACGGGCAATCATTTGATCAAGGCTGATGAAATGATAGATATCGGTGTCGACCAACTCACTGAAAGTTTGCAATTCTTCAAGAGTTAAATCATCCAATTCCTTGTTTTGAGATAGGCCAAAGGCAACGGCTTTGCCTGCAACAGAATGGGCCTGGCGAAAGGGCAACCCGCGGTTCACAAGATAATCTGCAAAATCAGTGGCATTTAAAAACCCCTGTTTGCAAGCTTGTTTCATTCTATGGGCATGCACCTCGATATTGGGCAGCATCCGGGTGTAAACTTCTGTGCAGATTTTCAAGGTATCAATGGTATCAAACAGCGGTTCCTTGTCCTCCTGCATGTCTTTGTTATAGGCCATGGGAAGGGATTTCATGGTGGTAAGAATAGCCATCAAATTTCCCACCACCCTTCCTGTTTTCCCCCGCACAAGCTCTGCCACATCCGGATTTTTCTTCTGGGGCATGATGCTGGAACCTGTGGTAAAGGCATCGGAAATGGTGATAAAGGAAAATTCGGAGGAGGACCAGAGGATCAATTCTTCGGAAAGCCGTGACAGATGAATCATGCAAATGCTGGCATGGGAAATAAATTCCATGACAAAATCCCGGTCTGAAACGGAATCGATACTGTTTTCTGACACAGAGCCAAAGTCCAGCACCTGTCTTGTGTACTCCCGGTTCAAAGGATAGGTGGTGCCGGCCAATGCCGCGGCTCCCAGGGGCATGACATCCACCCGTTTAATCGAATCCTCAAACCGCTGGATATCCCGGCCCATCATTTCATAATAGGCCATAAGATGGTGGGCGAACAGCACCGGTTGGGCACGCTGCATATGAGTGTACCCCGGCATGATCACATCCAGGTGTTTTTTTGCCATGGTCACCAAAGCTTTTTGAAACTCTTTGAGCATCTGGATGATATTTATGGTTTCTTCTTTGAGGTAGATCCGTATATCCAGAGCCACCTGATCATTTCGGCTACGTCCGGTGTGAAGTTTTTTTGCCAGATCCCCGCTTTCCCGGCCCAGAGCGTCTTCCACATGCATGTGGATGTCTTCCAGGCTGTCGGTGAAGGGGATTTCATTATTATCCATCTTGGCTTTCACACGATCAAGCCCCTGGATCAGGCTATCGGCTTCTGCCTTGGTGATGATCCCTTCATTTGCCATCATTTTCAAATGGGCAAT
The DNA here is from genome assembly GCA_964021475.1 of uncultured Desulfobacteraceae bacterium. Classification (GTDB taxonomy): domain Bacteria; phylum Desulfobacterota; class Desulfobacteria; order Desulfobacterales; family Desulfobacteraceae; genus NBML01. Next base: position 4,091 of record CAXHYW010000234.1, read on the forward strand.
GCTGCCTTTTATGTCACTTACATAAAGCCGTTTATCCACATCAATGGAGGCATTAAATTTTTCAACCAGCTCGTCTGTTGCCTGGGAAAACCGCCCTCCCCAAAGTTTTTCACTCATGATCTGCCTGTCTTCCTTAAAAAAGGTGGTTATTATTATTTTTTAAAATCAAGCCTAGGATCAGCCCAAAATCAAACTTTCCAAAATCGCTTTGTGCATATGGCGCTTGTTTTCTGCCTGGTCCCAGAACGCGGCTCCCTTTGCCTCAAGAACTTCTTCTGATATTTCTTCGCCTCTGTGGGCCGGCAGACAATGAAGAACCAGAACATCGGACTTGGCATGGGACAACAACTCATGGTTCACCTGGAACCCCTCAAAGGCTGCAAGCCTACCCGCAAGTTCATCTTCCTCTCCCATACTGGCCCAGACATCGGTGTAAACCACATCGGCTTTTTTGACCGCTTCTTTGGGGTCATTTGTAAAAACGATATGCGACATGGTATCTGCCCCGGCATTGGCAATAATATCCTTTCGAATGGAATGACCGTCGGGACACGCCAGGGTAAGATCAAACCCAAGGACACTGGCCGCATTCACCCAGGAATTGGCCACATTATTGCCATCCCCCACCCAGGCAACTTTCACATTTTCATATCCGCCCTTGTGCTCAATAATGGTCATGAGATCGCTTAAAATCTGGCAGGGGTGAAAGGAATCTGTCAGGGCATTGATTACGGGAATGCTGGAACTTTGGGCAAATTCCTCCACCAAGGCATGGTCAAAGGTTCTCATTGCCAGACAGTCAATGTACCGGGAAAGTACCCGGGCTGTATCCTTGGCCGGTTCATTGCGGGAAATCTGTGTGTCCTGGGTGCTCATATAAATGGGATGCCCGCCCAGCTGGATCATGGCGGTTTCAAACGAGATCCTTGTCCGGGTGGATTTTTTATCGAAAATCAGGCCCAGGGTTTTGCCGGTTAAAAGCGAATCAAAAATCCCCCTTCCATACCGCTCCTTAAGTTTTATGGCCCGTTTGAAAAGATGCTCAAAATCTTTTTGTTCAAGGTCCAACAATGATAGTATATCTTTTTTCAATTTGGATCTCCTAGCGATATAATCTTAGCTAAAACAGGCTGTCCAAAACAGCCACAAGCCTGTCAATTTCAGTTTTCTCAACGATTAAGGGTGGTGCAAATCTAAGAACTTTATCCTGAATCCCGTTAATAATAAAGCCTTTTTTAAAACAATTTTCCACAAAAAATCCGGCATTTTTATTTTCACCAATATCAATATCGGTATCACTGTCAATTTCCATTCCCACCAGCAAGCCCTCACCCCTGACATCCAAAATCCTTGGGTGTTTTTCCTTAAGTTCCCTTAATTTTGAACGGAAATACTCCCCTTTTTCAACAACCGCTTTAAGAAAGGCACTATCTGATATGATATTGACCACCGCCAGGGCTGCGGCCGTGGCAAGGGGGGTTCCCCCGAAGGTGGTGGCATGGCTGCCGAAATCAAACCCTTCGGCAGCATCCTGTGTGGCCAGCATGGCCCCAATGGGAATCCCGTTGGCAAGGGCCTTTGCAAGGGTCATGATATCCGGAGTAACCCCGTAAAGTTCATGGGCAAACAAGGTACCGCACCGCCCCATACCGGTTTGAATTTCATCAAATATCAACAGGGTACCTGTTTCATTACAAAGATCTCTGACCTTTGAAAGGTAGGAAGGATCGGCGGGGATCACCCCCCCCTCCCCCTGAATGGGTTCCAGCATCACGGCAGCCACAGTGTCATCCAACACCTGTTTTAATGCCTCGAAATCGTTGAAAGGCACATGGATAAATCCTTCCAGCAAAGGGTAAAACCCGTTTTTGATCTTGTCCTGGCCGGTTGCCGACAAGGTGGCCATGGTTCTGCCATGGAAGGACTGTTCCAT
>CAXHYW010000235.1:0-6019 GCA_964021475.1 uncultured Desulfobacteraceae bacterium
CTACACATAGAGGCACACTCTTTCCCTACACGACGCTCTTCCGATCTAAGAATCGGCGAGGCCCAGGGGATCCTGACCCATAAAGACTTCTCCACGGGCAAAGAGGTAAAAACGAAACAAGAACAGCCCATCCCAAACCACCAAGCGGCCATGCGGCTCATGGCAGGGCTTATCACCCATGGTATTGATGCCATCGGCCATCGCGTGGTCCAGGGGGGAGAAACGTTCAAGGCTGCCACCCGGATCACAGAAGAAGTCAAAAATGCCATACAGGCGAACAACCCCTTGGCCCCCCTGCACAACCCCCCCAATCTTGTGGGGATTCAAATTGCGGAAGAGTTGTTTCCCGGCAAACCCCAGGTGGCGGTATTTGATACCAATTTCCACCAGACCATACCTCAAAAAGCCTATCTTTACGCACTTCCCTATGAATACTACACCGATTACAAAGTCCGCAGATACGGGTTCCACGGCACCTCCCATAAATATGTTGCGAACAAAACCTGTGAACTCATGGGGAAAAACCCGAATCACGTCAACCTGATCACGCTGCACCTGGGCAATGGCTGTTCCATTTGCGCCGTTAAACAAGGGGAATGCCAGGACACTTCCATGGGCATGACTCCCCTGGCCGGGGTGATGATGGGGACCCGAACCGGTGATCTGGACCCGGCCATTTTCGGATATTTAATGGACAACACCGGCATGACCCAGAAGGAAATGGACGAGGTGCTCAACAAAAAAAGCGGGCTCAAGGGTATTTGCGGGCTCAATGACCTGAGGGATATCCATGACCGAGCCGCCGAAGGGGATAAACTTGCTGCCCTGGCCGTTGAAATGTTTGCCTATCAAATCAAAAAATATATCGGGGCCTATGCCGCCGTACTCGGCCATGTGGATGCACTGGTATTCACGGCGGGTGTTGGGGAAAATGATGATATCGTCCGGGCAAAAACCCTGGCAGACCTGTCCATTTTCGGCATAGAAATAGATCCTGGAAAAAACAAGGCAAGATCCCCTGAACCCCGGACAATTCACGGACCCAACAGCCGGATTCAGGTATGGGTGGTGCCCACCAATGAGGAACTCCAAATTGCAACGGAAACCTGCCAGGTGTTGGGTTCAAATAGCTGAACCTGGGTGTTAAATCTTGTATAATATGTCATTGTTTTTGTTCTCTTCTTGATTTCTTCTGGAATTTTATTCGAGGGAATTCCAGAAACACAGGGTTGCATAAGACCTGTAAGGCCGCCAATTTTGGGCCATTGCCAGTATCTGCTTTTTGGAAGGACGCCTCCCTTTTTTTGAAAGCGCTTTGATAACTCCCAAATCCGTTGCCGGAAAGCTGTCAATCATTCCCAATCCCCGCATGGCAACATAATGAATGGTCCAATCACCAATTCCTTTCAGGGCAGAGAAATCATTATAAAAGGTCTCAAAGGACTGATTGGCGGTTAGAAAAACGTTCTTGTTAAAAATGCTTTGGGCAACGGTTTTTATGGTTGCCTGCCGGGTATGGGTAATGCCAAGTTCATCCAACCCAAAGCTTAATATTTCGTGTGGATCCGGAAAAAAATAATCCAGCCCCAAAGGGAAATTAGCGCCGGTTGCTTTTTCAGGAAGCGATTCCAGGGCCTTTGCAAATTTATCCCTGTTATATTTTTGTGCGGGATAAACCTCTTTCCAGGGCGTATAAAGGTAGAGACCAAAATTGTAGCCCAGATCAGGAAAGTACTCATTTCTTTCCATTAAGGCCTTTTTGGCAATATCGTATCTTGACATGCCTGTTTCTTTAAACGGTTTATTCATTGTACTTGAAGAATCAAAAAGGATGATGGCGTTGTCAGCCGTTTTTATAAGGTCAATGTTAACAATAATTCCCTGTTTGATATCCTCCTTTGTGATTATTTCAAAAGCCAAAGCATTTGAAATAAATCCAAATGCAGATAATAAAACAATTAATGCGAATGCCTTGGTAAAATAGTTTTTCATTTTTAATTTTCTTTTATGTTTGAGGCTCTATAAACTTAATGCTTGCCGGTTCAAAAATTTCTTCAATAATCAACTCTCGTTTACACAGCCTTTGTTGATAAGAATAGTGGAATAAGGCTTCCAAAGTTTTGCGGTTGGGCGCAATACCGTAGGAATAGTAATTGTCGCCCATCAGGGCACGGGTTTCATCAAACTCCTGGCCGAACCATGGGAGAGAATCCCTGAGCCAGGCGGCGTTGGCCATGTAATCATAGGCCATGTGTTTGGATTGCGAATATGCCTTGAACACTGCTTTTATCAGCCAGGGGTTTTGTTTTACGAGTGCTTTTTTAATTGCAACGGCATGCATGATCGGAAAGATGCCTGTTTTTGAAAAGAAGGCACGTTCCACCGAACGGTAGTCAGGGAAGAGACGCCCTATCTTGGGGTGACCCTGGATATAGCATTTGGGCTCGCCGGCATGGAACACGGCATCAACGTCCCCATCTTCCAGTAAGTCGGATTCATCTTTTCCTTCAGGTCCCATGCTGATTGGAACTCCTCTGGGAAATATGTTTTCCTGTTTAGACACTTTTCCGGCATCTTTGGCTGATGAATCTTTTTGTGAAATTACCCATTGCATATCTTCCGATTTGAGACCGTATTGTTCCTGAAAAATTCCGCGTATCCATGTCAGAGAGGTGGAAGAATAGCCTGCCGTTGCTATTTTCTTTCCTCGCAGATCTTCGGGTTTCTCAATGTTCCGGTCCGTACGGATAAAAACACTTTTGTGCCGGAACAGGCGCAAGGGGAAAATCGGGAGCAGCGAATAATCCCTAAAATTATCATTGGCATAGGCCAACATAAAAGGATGCAGTCCGATTTCAGTCACATCCAATGTTTGCGGACCGTTGAATACATTTGTATTAATATCGCCGATACCCGACTCCCGGAATTGTATATTACACCCTTCAATCTTGACGCGCCCGTCAATGAGCGCCTTTGTGCGATCAAACTTATACCCGGCCATGGACAGAGCAATTCCCTTGGGTTTGTCTACAGCTTGTGCTGGAGATATCCCGTACACAGATACGGCAGCGCCAGCCGCCAATGCGGCAGCCTTGATAAACTCACGACGTGAGTAATCTGGGTTAACCTTTTCTTTTACTGTTTCATTATTCATGGTTCTTCCTTAATCGATATAGCTGGATTTAAAATTTGAAACTTATAAAGTTTTCAGTTTTTCAAAATGGTATTTATTTGGGAAATAAAAATTTTACAGCAAACATCGTACTCCAATCCGGTCCGCCGTCAGGCTTTGCCACATTTGTAAACGCCTGCAATTTAAAATCAACTGGCTGCTTGCCAAAACGATGCAGTTTGCCAATACCACCTCCCACCGGCACTGTCCATTGATTGCCACTGGATTTTTCCCAGTCCGCCGTCATGGTTGGGGTAGAGGTAAGGTACCAGCCCTTGGCCAGGTTGTAGTTGATGAAATACTGAAAGGTGAATTTATTTACGCTGGGCACATCACTGGGGCCGGCAATCGACCACAGATTTTGGGCCAAAGCACCAATCACCCAGTTTCCCGGCATGGCCAACACCACTGCTGCCGGTCCTGCCGACCATTTGTCAGAGCCAAGACCGCTGGTGTTGGTTGGCAATTCAATAACCGGCCCCACCCCCCAGATAACTTTTCCCGGATCAGCGGGTGAGAAAAACCCCTGGTACTGAATATTACCCAACCCTGATTCTCTGGATGTCGAACCGGGAATTGAGATATCTCCTAGATCACTGTCTCCGGCATGGGCATCGATTCCCAAATAGGGGATAATAAAACGGTTGATCAAGTTCATATTGCCTATTTTTGTTGGATAGACAGGTTTCATTATCACGGTATCGGCACTTCCATCGTTGGCCATCCCATCATAGTGCGAGTATTCGACGGGCACACTGATCATGTCTCCCACCGGATTCTGGGATTTCTTAGCCAGATCCTCCTGTGCGATTACGGGTTGAGAGACAAATATTGAGAAAATTATTAGTATGAGCCATTTTTTGTGCATGGTAAATCTTCCTTTCATAGGGCGGGGTCTTTGTAACCCCCGCCTTTGTTCAGTGCTTTTTACTGTTTGGAACCCCATATTTCCATGCCGGGATCATAGGGAAGTTCATAATCAAGGAATTCTTTTGGATCAAAGGGCAGGTCTTTGGGATCAAAACGGAATTCTCCAGCTTTTACAACTTCAGGGCGCGGGTTTTCCAGACCTTTCAGAGGCATTCCTCTTACATGTTTTGTATGGGGATATTTTCTTGAAAATAATTCGTGACGAGCTTTCATGATATCAAACATTGTCTTCGTAGTGAAACCAGGAAGCATTTTAGGCATAACTTCACGGGGGTCGTTGTAAAGGTCATAGAACGAAGCACCACTGAGACCCGGCAATTCCCCAACCCAATGACGTTTAAAACGACCTTTTACCTGGGCCGCCAGAATATCACCCGTGTAAATATGGACATAATCGCGACGGCTGTTTGTATCTCCATTCAACAGCAACGAGGTCTGGTCGATGCCATCAATGATGCGATCAGTCGGAATGTATTCGGTGGCTCCGCCAAGATGGGCAAAGGTCGTAAACAGGTCGGTTATATGAACAATATCGCCAACGATTTGGTTCGGAGCGATAACACCAGGCCAACGGACAAGAAATGGGACCCTGACGCCACCTTCAGTAAAATCACCTTTACCACCTGTGTGAAGTGTTTCAACCATCCCATCCGGACCATGATGGGTCATTGGGCCATTGTCTGCCATGAGAATGACAAGTGTATTTTCTTCTATTCCTGCATCTTTCAGTGTTTTTAATAATGTAGGCAGCCAGTTATCAAATTCCACAAGAAATTCCTGCAGCATACCTGCAGACACGGTCAATTTCTTTTCCCCCGGTTTAGTGCCGAGGAATGAGGCAGCAACAGGCTGATAGCTGATAAAAAAAGGCTTGTCTGCCTTCACACTTTTTTTAATGAACTCGAGAGTTCTTTTTTGCATCTCACCTTCAAGGGCATAATAATCATCCTCATTCGGCGGTGTACCCCATTCACGAACAGAACCTCCTTTTGTACCTTCCAATGCCCAGACATAACCTCTGGGCCGCCAACCCGGATCCATATCATAGGGATCATTGGGATACAATTCCGGCATAACTGAAGTTGGGAACATTGGACCAAGGTCACCCCGGGCCACATACATACTTGGTACCTGATTATAAGGACACCAGAGTGCTTCATCGTAGCCCATATTGGTCATGTAGCTTTCTTCGATGTCTCCCAAGTGACCTTTACCATAAAATGCCGTTGCATAACCCGCTTGGCTCAGTACTTCAGCAATTGTGGTCTCTTTTTCACTCATTCCGCCATATTCATAGGGAAAACTCACCGTATACATGCCATTGCGTATGGCGTGTCTACCGGTCTGGAAAGCTGCTCTTGAAGGTGTACACGACGGTTCTGTGTACATACGGGAGTAGTATTGTCCTTCTTCGGCAAATTTATTCATATTGGGTGTTTTAAACCCGCGGCTTGCCTGGTTTTGGGGAACACCAATTTCTCCAACTGCAGTGTCATCCCACATAATATGGATAATATTTGGTGGCTGGCCGTGTTTTTTACGCAACTCCGCTAGTTTGGCATCCAGGCCTTTATCCTGTTTTTCCCATTTCTCGCCATGTTGAGCCTTGAGTATATAATACTCAGCATCATGGATAATTTTTGGTGCTCCTTTTGCCAGGGCATTTCCGGCAAAAATTAATACCAGGCCGGAAATCAGCAGTAAGGAAAATAGTGTCAACTGTTTTTTCATTTTAAACCTCTCCTTTAAATTAATACAATTTTCTACCATAAATTATTTGGCTCTTGCCGTTTCAACCATTATCATTCCTTGTTTTTCTGTGCCGCTATCTATTGTTAATTCATAAACGGCACCGACCTGCCTTGGAATGAGATCGGAAGAGCACACGTCTGAACTCCAGTCACTCCGGAGAATCTC
>CAXHYW010000236.1:0-5985 GCA_964021475.1 uncultured Desulfobacteraceae bacterium
GGGTCATGTTCCGGATGGCATATTCATTATTTGTTTTTTCCATGGAGATTATCCAGGTTTAATGATTAACAAAACTCTAAATTAAGATTTCACCCGAAAATAGTCAACACCTGGAGGAAAAAAGCAGCCATTCTCGATGGGCGAATATGAACATGCCTGAAAAAGCATTCTGAATAAAATTTATACCTATTTTTCGAAAACAAAACCATCACATATAACATTTTAACCGATCTGTTTTTGTCTTCAACGGCTGTGCCTTTTACCCGGCACCGTCAGGGTAAAGGGTCGCCGCTAAATCCCAGTCGCTAGTCCCTAGCGGAAGGGAATCGGAAATGATCGAATCTATACCGTCCTAGTGATTCGCTCATTTACGATGCTTAAGCCCCTTCACCCTGCCGATGCCTGGAAACCTTTGTTCAGCACAGGCACTCGCATAAAAAGCCCACCAATATGATTGGTACATATTTTATCAGTTTATCAATGTAATAAGATTCCTATTGAAATTTTTCAGCCTGGAATGTTATTGTCCAAATAAGTTGATTTTCGAATTTTATTCAACTTATCTTCAAATCGGTTGGATATTATTCGCATTTTTAGGATAATACTTAATATCCAGGCCAAAACATCATATTATTAGGTGATATACAATGAATGATTTCGATTTCGTTATTGCAGTGCCAACTTTAGGTCCTATGGACTTTATTGATATTTCTGAAAAGGATTTTGTTGATATTCGGAGAGCTAACAAATTTATATTCTTTGGCATAGATATTGAAGAAAAACTTGATCTGCTGGTGGAAAACTATGCAGATTTAGAAAGTGAAATTTTAGATATGGCTGTCCAATACAGTATTCGGCCAGGAACAGTTATCGACCTATTAGAGGATAGCAGACACCGAGTAAATCGCAGATTAGCTAATTTTTTGACAGCTGTTACATTGTATAAAGATCAGGTAAAACATTCACTTAATAAAGTCTATGAAAAAGATTCAGGCATTATTGAAAAGCTCGATACTAAAGCAAAAGATGAATATGACAATAGACTTGGTTATCGAGTTATTGAAGCATTACGAAACCACGTTCAGCATGCAGGTTTACCCATAACATCAATTAGTTTTCCGGCGAAAAGGGTTAAACCCACATTAATAAATATGACATCTCCAAAACAAAATCTACACAGTATTAGTGTTAACCCATATATCGGTATCGAAAATCTGAAAGAGAATAAACGTTTTAAAAAAAAAATAATAAGGGAATTAGAAAAAATCGCTGACGACAAAAATAATGTTCAATTAATACCGATTGTAAGGCAGCAGATAGAAAGTATTGGTCACCTACATAATCTGTTGAACGGTCTATGTAAAGAAAGTATTGAAGATGCCACAAAACTTATTGAGAAGAATATATGTTTGGCTGAAAATAGACTGGACAGCGTTTCAGGGCTGTCAGCAATAAAACGAGACAAAGATGGACTTCACAAAGATTCGGAGCATATATCTCGTAGAAATATTGACAGATGGCAAAAGCTGAAAAATCGGAATCGTTATTTAGAGCAAATTTCATCTCGTTTTGTAACCTCTGAATATCTGGTAAGTGATATTTAAAATGTAAATTCGGCCCACTTAACAATTTGCTGCTGTTGGACTTGCAAAAACTCAGGTTTCGCTTCCACTTTTACAATCCGCAGAGCCAAGCGTTAAAAGGCATCCTAATACATTAACAACAGGACTTTTTTGGTTTCCCGCAAACAACAGTTATTAATATAGAAACCTGATTTTCGGATCATCGATTTCGATTAGAATAAAAATCATATAAGGATTTGTCACTTTGGGGTATCCAAGGTTACTATGCAGGTCAATGGGTAAAATTGTAACCAAAACTTTTTTTACTTGCCTCCATCCTCCCCACGGTCCTGGGAAAAAACGCTTATGGACATTGAAAAGGATCTCAGGTAATAATTTCAAAAGCGAAAAAAAATCAAAAAGGATAGATCATGCTCATCAGAACCGCATCCCGGAAAGATGCCCCCCTATTGGCAGACATAATCTGTCTTGCAAACAAGAACATTGCCCGGCAATTTGGTCTGACCCGGGACAATTCACCCAAGCACCCCTCTTTTTGTACCCCGGACTGGATTCTATCGGATTTTAAGAGGGGGGAGCAGTATTTTTTATATGAAACCGCTGGCAAGGCCCTCGGGTGTGTGGCCTATGAACCTTCTGAAAAAAGCCTGGCCTTTCTTAACCGGCTGGCAGTGTTACCGGATTTCCAGGGCAGGGGTATCGGAACAAAACTTTTGACCCACATTTTTGACCATGCCCGAAACATGGGAAAAACGGTCATCAGCATCGGCATCATTGCCGCAAATGACCGTTTAAAAAACTGGTATGAGGCGATGGGGTTTACCCCCCTTGAGATAAAAAAATTTAAACACCTGCCCTTTGATGTTCTGTTCATGGAGTATCACCTGTTGGATGCCATCAGAACATCAAAGGACAGGTGTCGACCATAGAAAAGGAGAGGTTTCATGAACACCCCCAAACGCGTATTGGTATCCCGGCAATTTCCAGAGATCGGCATAAAATTACTGGCCCAGGCCGGGTTTGAATTGACCCTCTGGTCAAAAAACAGACCCATGTCTCCGGCAGAGCTTGAGCGTTTATCAATGGACCACCAGGCCCTGCTGTGCACCCTGAGTGATAGGATCACCCAAGAATTCCTTGAGCGATGCCATCACCTTGAGATCATTTCACAATTTGCCGTGGGGTATGACAATATTGATGTAAAAACAGCCACCCGTCTTAAGATTCCCATCGGGTTTACACCGGATGTGATGAGTGAGGCAACCGCAGACATTGCCTTTGGCCTTATGATTGCCACGGCTAGGAAGATGTTTTTTCTCCACAAGACCATTCTGAAAGGGGAATGGGACTATTTTAAACCCCGGGCAAACCTTGGCATGGCGCTCAGGGGGAAAACCCTGGGAATTTTCGGCCTTGGACGGATTGGGATAAAAATGGCGACGCTTTGCAAAAATGCCTATGGCATGGACATCATTTACCATAACCGGCAACCAGATCCATCAGTCCCAAAAAATCTCAACGCCTCCTTTGTCGATTTTGAAACCCTTTTGACCAAAAGTGACGTTTTGTCAGTCCATTCTGTGCTGAGCCCTGAAACCCGGGGACGGTTTAACCGGGACGCATTTAAACAAATGAAACCCACTGCTATTTTTATCAATACGGCCCGGGGTGCCATTCACAATGAAACCGATTTAATCCAGGCCCTTTCTTCAAAACAAATCTGGGGAACAGGTCTTGATGTGACCGATCCCGAGCCCATGGCAAAGAGCAACCCCCTTTTGTCCATGGAAACCGCCTGTGTACTTCCCCATGTGGGATCCGGCACCATGGAGGCCAGAGATGATATGTCCCGGCTGGCAGCAGAAAACATCATTGAATTTTATAAAACAGGGAGTCTGCCCCATGTGGTAAACCCCGACGCATTAGCAAAATAGGACCATGACTTCTCCTGACCTCGTATCTGCGGTATCACACCCCGAGAATATATTAAAAATCCTGTATTGGGATAAGAGTGGGTTTTGTCTTTGGCGAAAGCCCTATCAATTTTGAATATGTTACTTGCGCTGGGCCTGACTATTTAATTGATTTCCGATACATACTTATCTATAGTGGGGGGTAAAGCGCGGTCAATATTCTCCTGTAATATTGCGAAAGAACTGTGATTTTACCAAAAAAAAATTGGATTTATCCATGCCTAAAGAAATTAAAACATTTGTAACCCCAATGATTGAAACCCGGGAAAAAATAGACACCAAATTCAAGGCATTGATAGATGCATCTCCTGATCCCATCGTTATTTATGATAATGCAGGAAAAACCATTTACATGAACCCTTCTTTTGAAACGGTTTACGGATATGCACTGGAAGATGTTATTGATAAAAAAATAAATTTTGTTCCTGAAGATGAGCTTGAAAAAACACTGGATGCATGGCAGCGGACTGTAAAGGGCGAAAAGATGTATCTTGAAACCCGCAGGTACACCAAGGCCGGTAAAATTTTAAACATCCAAATGAGTACTGCCATTATCAGGGACAAAAACCAAAATCACCTGGAGAGTATTGTTATTCACAGGGACATAACGCCTATTAAACAAGCTGAACAGGAAAAAGAAAAATTAATTACGAAATTACAAAGTGCTTTAGCAGAAATCAAGACATTAAAAGGGGTTGTCCCGATTTGTTCAAATTGTAAAAAAATCCGAGATGATGCGGGGTATTGGAATATTTTGGAATTGTATATTCAAAAACATTCCGATGCATCATTTACTCATAGTATCTGCCCTAACTGTACCGATGAATTATATGGCAAAGAGGAGTGGTATATTAATATGAGTCAAAACAAAAAAGATTGAAATTTCTGACTATCCCAAAGTCCCCAAAACGTTAAAATTGGCGCTCATGTATTATTACTTTTGCCAGTAGTATTCAGCGGCCCGGATTACGAATCCCTTTAAATTTTAAAACTGCCCACTATAAATTTGTCCTAGGCCAGGGGAAACCGGATAATAAACTCGCTGCCGCCGTCAATTCCTGAACTCACTTCCATCTGGCCGCCGTGGTCTTCTGTGATAATAAAATAGGAGACTGAAAGGCCTAAGCCTGTTCCTTCCTGGATTTGTCGTGTGGTGAAAAATGGTTCAACAACACCTGGCTGATCTTACTTTCACCGCAAAGGACCGGCATTTCTTTGGATTCATACTCCTTTACGATAGAAATATGCTGAAAATCATATTTATCCGTGAGTACGAAATCATTTTTCATTAATGCCAGGGTCTTATCGATAATATCCTCCAGGAAATAAATTTCCTTGTCCGCAGGGCTTTTCCTGGCAAAACTTAGCATATTTTCAACAATATCAGCGGCACTCCGCCCGGCGGATACAATATTGCCAAGAAACCGATGAACCTTTCGTTTCCGGGCATAGGCGTCAATTGCCGCCATGGTAGTGCCCACTTCCCGGGCAACCTTTTCATTTGCGGGGATTTTTGGGTCCGGGTATTTGATATTGCTTGCTTGTTTAAACCGGTTGTGTTTACTCTGTTGCATACCTTGATAAAATCAAAGAAATTTTGAAAAACATGTTGGAGGGACGAATCACTCAGGAAATAGACATAATTGACAAATTAACAAAACGCAAGATACTATCGGGTTCCCTAAGGATCCTCATCCCTTTATATATGACCTATATCATCTTTGTGTTAAGTGTTTTTCTGCTCTTTCTTCCTATCCAAAAAAAACAATTACTGGATCAAAAAAAAGAAACCATTCTTCAAATAACCAATGGTGTCTTGAGTTTGTTGGCAACATTTGAGTCCAGAATAAAACAGGGTGAAATGTCACCTGAAAACGCACGGAAAGCAGCCTTAAGTCAAATTCGTTATCTCCGATACGGGCCCGGGGGCAAGGACTATTTCTGGATCAACGATCTCCATCCTTTTATGATCATGCACCCTTTTCGCCCGGATTTAGAAGGCAAAGATATGACGCTTTTCAAGGACTCCGCTGGGAATTACCCCTTTGTTGCCATGGTGGAAATGGTGATGAAAAATGAAGGCGGGTATGTAAATTATTTTTGGCAATGGAAAGATCTACCTGAAAAAGTGGTCCTGAAAACCTCCTATGTAAAGCTATTTCCTCCCTGGGGCTGGATTATCGGAACCGGCATTTATGTGGAAGATATTGATCGGGAAATCGCATCGATTACCCGGACGTTTATACCTATTTTCTGGGGTATCCTGATCTTTATCATTTTGCTTTCTCTTTATATTTCCCGGCAGGTATTCCTTACCGAAAAGAAGAAAACCCTGGCCCAGCAGGCAAAAGATCTTGAAGAGCTGCGATTGAAGAAGCTGCTTGAATTAAGCCAAATGACCCGGGAACCCATGAATACGCTGACAGAAT
>CAXHYW010000237.1:0-5984 GCA_964021475.1 uncultured Desulfobacteraceae bacterium
CCTGCTGATGTGATCATCATCAACAACAAGTATTTTTGTTCGTTTTTCTTCCCATAAAACCTGAATAACATTATCCAGGATCTCTTTTTACCCCATGAATTCCAAAAGTGCCTTTTTATAATTCATGGGACTATGATCAGAAAATTCTGATTTAAAAACACCTGGCAAATCAGATATCTGGTCACTCAATTCTATACGGATGTTGTCTGGAATTGTCGTGCCTGATAGATCGTTTTTAACCTTTTTATAATTGTCATCCCCTCTTGTCCATTTGTCTAAAACAGCAAAGAAATCTTTGTTTAACAGCGGTTTTGAAATATAGTCATCCATGCCTGTATCAAGACACAATTGCTTATATCCACCCATGGCATGCGCAGTCATGGCTACTATGGGGGTTCGCTTTCCGGATATTTCTTCATATTCTCTAATAAGTTTGGTGGCTTCAAATCCACCCATCACCGGCATCTGAATATCCATCAAAACAATATCATAGGCTTTTGCCTTGTACATATTCACGGCCTCAAGCCCGTTTTCAGCAAGATCCACCTTATACCCTGAATCGCTTAGGTATCCCAACACCACCTGTTGATTGGTGGGATAGTCTTCTGCCAATAAAATTTGAATGTCCTTTTCCTGGGTCTCCGCTATGGTATGCCGCGTTATCAAAGGGGTAGACTTTCCTGTTTTCTCTTTCTTTAACAATCCCAGCGCGAGTTTTATGGTTTTTTTCAAATCTTCCATACCCACAGGTTTAGTCAAATATCCGTTAATGTTTAGATACTTGCACAGCTTACCGTCCCCTATCCAACCCACTGATGTCATTAATACGATGGGAATGCTTTTTATGGAGTTTGTTTTTCTGATATCCTCTGCCAGCTCAAATCCCGTCATTTCAGCTAACAACGTATCTATAATCGCAATATCAAAAGGCCGATCCTCCAATATGGCATTTTGAAGGGATTGCAACGACTCTTCTCCGGTCTTAACCCAAAAAGGATGGCACCCCCATGTCTTCAGGTATCGAGATTGAACATCTCCGATACGTTTATTACCTGTGGCAATCAAGATTCGTAAGCTCCGAAGTTTTACACTCTCCACCCCTTGTTTAATGTTCAAATTTTTATATTTTTTAAATTCCAACACAAAAGAAAAATTGCTTCCCTTTCCCTCCTGACTCTTAAAGCCAATCTTACCACCCATCAGTTCAACAAGTTGTTTGGAAATGGTGGTTCCTAAGCCGGTTCCTCCATATTTTCTTGTTATGGACCCATCTACCTTGGTAAAACTGTTGAAAATGCTTTTCTGTTTGTCCAGAGGAATACCGATACCTGTGTCTTTTATAGAAAATAATATGGCCACGGTTTCCCCTAAATCTTTTTGTTTTTGTGCCGTAATCAGTATCTCGCCCTTGCGGGTAAATTTTAAGGCATTCCCGGCCAGATTCATCAGTATCTGACGG
The DNA here is from genome assembly GCA_964021475.1 of uncultured Desulfobacteraceae bacterium. Taxonomy (GTDB): domain Bacteria; phylum Desulfobacterota; class Desulfobacteria; order Desulfobacterales; family Desulfobacteraceae; genus NBML01. Next base: position 1,460 of record CAXHYW010000237.1, read on the forward strand.
AGTCGCCCCGGGTCACCCAATAACCACCTCGGCAGATCCGGAGCGATATAAGAGATCAATTCCAATTTTCGTTGTTGCGCCCGAACGGCAATACTTTTGGATATATCTTCTATCAAATATCCTAGTTCAAAACCGATATTTTCAAGTTCAAATTTACCGGCTTCAATTTTTGAAAAATCCAGGACATTGTTAATGATCCCGATCAGAGCCCTTGCTTCGTTTACGATGGTGTCAAATATATTTTTTTGATTATCATCTAATTTTGTTTTCTGGATCAATTCTGCCATGCCAATGACACCGTTTAAAGGAGTTCTCATTTCATGGCTGATATTTGCTAAAAATTCGCTTTTGGCAATATTCTCGGCCTCTGCTTTTATTTTTTCGCCATGGAGGGCTTCTGCATTTTTGCGTTCTGTTATATCTTTAAGCCCTATCACAACTCCGATGGTTTCATTTTCAACATCCCGGAAAGGAAACGCTGACATAATAAACTGAATAATCACATCTTTGCCTAGACAGATTTCAAAATCCCTCTCCATCCTGGGTTCGCAATTTTCAATAATGTAACAAACCGGACATTCATTGGTATGACAAAGTGGGTTAGGAAACACTTCGTAGCATTTTTTCCCTTTAATTTCCTCCTGAGTTTTTCCAATAATGCTCAACAACATCTTATTGATCCGAAAGATATCAAAGGATTGGCTGACAACCCAGATTCCTTCCGTAGAAGCCCGAAATATCTGGTCAAGTTCAAGGTATGCCATGGCAGATTCGGCAACCATCTTATTCGACCGCTCTATCGCCACTTCCAACTCATCATTGAGGTTTTCAAGGTCTTTACTGGTTTCAAGTATTTTATTTTCTGACTGAATACGGTCTGTGATATCCCTTACCATACCCCTGAATCCTTGGGGTTTCGATTCATTGTCCTGGATCAGTGAAACGGATGTATCCACAAAGATTTTTTTGCCGTCTTTTTTTTCAAGCTCCCACTCCAGAACACTTTCGGATTCTCCGGTTTCATAAAAATGTTTGAAATATTGAACAATTTTAACATAATTCTTACGATTTGCAAATTGCCGAAAATTCATACCTGCCAACTTCTTTTTTGAAACCCCCAAAAGCTTGGATAAGGCATGATTGCAAAAAGTGATTTTCCCATGAAGATCCACCTCATAGTAACCGTCATTAATGCTCTCAATAATTGTTCGATATTTTTTTTCACTCTGTTTAAGCTGTTTTTGAGCCGATGTTTTTTCCTGCAAAATCCCATCAAAATCCTGTTTAATCAGGGAGATTGATTGATACAACGGCAAAAATTCTTCGGAAATGGGTCTTTCATTCTCCTCTATCTCAATGCCGTTTGTATCCCAGTTAAGCCTGCCGATAAATGCTAAAAGCTGATTTATATGATCTATCCTGACCGTTTCATCCGCAGCAAATCTAAGCGGTTCCCTATGAAGCGACAAAGAGCTGTTTAGCTGATCCTTTTCTTTTTCAATCAGAGCCATGGCACTTTCAAAATCATCTGCTACAACCAGTTTAAACTGGGTGAAAACATCCTCGAAGAGTTGACAAGGGTTTTCATAAATCCGTTCAGACCATACAGGACTGAATACCGGCAGGGAATTTCTTTGTTTAATCGGGTCATCCTGTTGATATACAGTTTTCGGGCGGCCCAGGCAGTTCTTTGAAGATTTTTCCAATTAACAATTCTAAAATATGGTTTTTTTGATATCAATCCTGCTTCGGACAATACCTGTTCATAAAACTTGAAAAAAGGATCAACACACTCGGCTCTAAGAACACCTTCAGCGTTATTATAGAGGATGTCATCGCCAATAAGCTCAAATTTTGCTGAATACCCTTCAAGCTCGAGCAACCAGCTTCTATTTCTGACGTTTTTAACACCGGTTCCCCCCGTTGTTTTCACTAAATTAACCGCGAGTGCGACCGCATCTTCATAGCGATTCACAAGTTTAAGGGGGAACGTGAGCCGGTAAAGTCTTTTCCCAACATTGATCCTGAGTTTTACTGGCAAAGACGCATTGTAACCTACATACCCTTTTAGCCAGTTTCGATCCCTTTCTATCTTCATACATTCTATGAATTGCTGACGAGCAGCATTTGTCGCATGACCTATGGTATGTGAATAATCTTTTATCTCAACGTGGGGTTGATTAAACAGGCCTGTGTCTTTTAATATGCGTTCCCGCGCGTTAAAAAATCTTTGGATTCCCTTGGCACCGCTATTGCCCCGGGGTATGGACCATAAAATGCTATCGCCAATCAGTTTGAATGACGCCCAATATGTGTTATTGAACTGGATATCATCCCATTCAGGTTTTGATGTGATAGGCAGACCGCAAACAGTACATCGGCTCAATGTCATTGTGTTTTTCTTAATTCTATTGGCATTAAAAAAACCTCCGAATTTAAGAATGAGAAATGTGTTAAGAAAATATAGTATCCATAAACTTACATAAATTTCAGGTTCTAAGCAAATCTTAATTTGAAAAAATTTTGAAAAAACATTGACAATACCCTTCAGTAAATATACTAGAAAACTGAACAAAACGTTAAATAATTCAATTTTTTAAAACGGTGGATATGACCATTAAAACTGAAAAATACCCAGCTCTCTACCAAGCTTCCCTGGAATTGTTTGCCAATTATGGATACAAGAAAACCACGGTGGAAGACGTAGCAGACAAGCTTTCCATGACCAAGGGAAACCTGTATTTTTATGTGAAAAACAAAAAACAGCTTTATGAACTAACCATTGCCCATGCCCTGACCCAATGGCAGGACTATGTAAAGAAAGCGGTGGATAAAAAAACAGACCCCGTTGATCAATTTCAAACCATGGCCGTTTCCGCCCTGGCCTATATTGAAAAAAATGCACCCCTTCGTCGGGTGATCATGAATGACCCGGATATTTTCACCCTCTCCCCAAAAGAAGACCGATTTTCCGAGGTCAACCAGGCGGCCATGGCAATCCTAAGGCAGATTCTGGAACAAGGAGTAGAACGAAAATGCTTTTACCCCATGGATGTGGACCAGGTGACGGTCTACCTCTTTTCCGTTTACATGATGTTCTTGATCAAAACCTATGTTAAGGCAGACCGGACTTCTCCCAAAAAGCTATTTGCAACTGCCCTTGAATTAAACCTTCGGGGGCTGTTAACCCAAAAAACAGATTAAGTAAGATACTTATAAAAATAAAGACAAATAAATAAAAGAACCTTTTAACCCTATTCCATTAAGGAGATTTTCCATGACCGATGCTACAATGATTGCTCTCAACAGTCTACGAGACCTTTCCATGCTCAAATGGTATGTCGTCCCCCTGCTGTCCATTACCTTTTATATTTATACCCGGGAAATAAAGGAAGCCCGGCAGACCCAAAACTGGGATGCCGTCTTTGCAGGTCTGACCATCTTTGGGGTTGATTTTTTCAATGAGACCTGGAACTCCTGGGTCATGGTTCTTTCAGGCCGGTCCGCCTTCTGGACCGCCCCCGGGGACACGGCGCTTCGAACCATGGTGGGCTGGAACATTGAAATCATGTTCATGTTTTCCATTCTAGGAATTGTTTACTACCATTCCCTGAATGAAGACAGAACGGCCAAGATACTGGGTATCCCGGACATGTGGTTCTGGGCTATTGGCTATGCTGCCTTCAGTGTCTTTATTGAAGTTTTCTTAAATATCGGCGGCCACCTGGTCTGGGAATATCCTTTCTGGGGACGATCCTTTGGAGGCGTATGGCTTATTTTTCTCATCGGTTATTTTCATTTTTTCTGCGCGACTATATTTGTGATCACAAGAAAAACCACAAAAGCCAAGCTGATCACCATTGGAATTATCTATTCTATCCCCATCCTCATGAATATCTTAGGGTTGGGCGTCTTTAAATGGAATTATTGATTTTTAACGTTCAACTTTTCAATACTTCTTTTTCCCCAAAAAAAATGATAGAGAATATATCATTAAGTGACTAAAAAAATATATAGGAGGAAAAGATGAAAAAGTTATGTTTCGTGGGTTCCATTGCGGCAATGGTGGCCGTGTTTACAATGAATGTCACTGCCGCAGATTGGAATTTTTATGGATCCGCACGCCTTTCCACTTTTGTAACGACCACGGACAATAAAGGCCTGCTTGAGGATACGACCAACTATGCCCAAAACCTCCAGAGCAATGCCCGGATTGGTGCCAAGGTTAAGGTGAATGATACTCTTACAGGCCGATTTGAATATGGTGCCAGTGGCGGAAATACTAATCTGCGTCACCTGTATGGGGAGTGGGATTTTGGACCCGGCAAATTTCTTTTGGGTCAGACCTATTCTCCCTTATACATGCCTTTGAGCAATCAGGTCTATGACGCTGACGCCGATCTGGACGCCTATGGGGCTGTGGACACCAGCCGTCGGCCCATGCTTCGGCTAAGTTTTGGCAATTTTAAGATTGCCGCCATCCAACCCGAAACCGATGCCTGGGTTGTGCCAGGAACCACCACAG
>CAXHYW010000238.1:0-5980 GCA_964021475.1 uncultured Desulfobacteraceae bacterium
GATTCTCCGGAGTGACTGGAGTTCAGACGTGTGCTCTTCCGATCTCAGGTCCACATCATCCGTAAACGTTTTATCAATGATATTTCTTTCCCTCAATTCCATCAATGTAGAGAAAACAGCGCCTGTTTCAACCGTGTCAAGGCCGTAATCATTGCACATGGTATTCAGCTTCAGAACCACTTTTTCATCCGTTACCTCACATTTATGACCCAGCGCCGTGGTGGTTTCATATTCAGGACCGCCACCCCTTGTGGGATATTTGCCGGCTGAGATACTATAGGAGGCATGACAGTGAACCGGACACCCGAAACAGGACTCCCTTCTGGTACCCCATTTCTCATTCCATTTAGTGACCAGATTGTCAAATCTCGGATCAATACCGCACCGTTGCCAGTTTCTGATGGGTACCATACCGGTCTGACCGATGAGATTGGTTATTCCAGGAGTTCCGTTTTTTGACATGATATTGTAGGTCAGGCTATGAACCTTACCATAGTCAGGGTCCATCAGCGTGTCGCGAAGCTCACGGCAAAGTTTGAAATATTCTTTTGGTTTGAACAATTTTATGGGTTTGGTTCCATTTACAAGAATGGCCTTAAGATTCTTGGAGCCAAAAACAGCACCAAGTCCGGTGCGTCCCATGGAGTTTGTCTGTTCGGTACGCACATTGGCAAATGTAATCAGGCTTTCACCGGCAGGACCAATGCAAAGCAGTTTTGATGATTCTCCATACTCGTTTAACAATTCAGCCTGGGTATCATTGCATCCCTTGCCCCAAAGCGGTTTTGCAGACAAAAGTTTTACCGAATCGTTTTCCATATGGATCATGACCGGAGTCGGAGATTTACCTGTAATAACAAGCAGGTCATAGCCACATCGTTTCATTGAAGGGCCGAAGTGGCCGCCGCAATTGGCATCACCCCACCCGCTGGTATTATGGGGGGACAAAAAGGTGGCGTGGGTCCGTCCGGAACTGGGGAATGTAGTTCCGGCCAGGACTCCGGTGCCGATCAATATCATATTCTCAGGTGAAAGCGGATCTGTTTTAGCCACATCCACCTCCTTGAAAAGAATATGATGGCTCAGGGATCGGCCGCCCAGCCACTCTTTATAATAGGGTCTGGCATCTTCGGTTGTTATCTTTCCTTTTGTAAGATCAATCCTGAGGATCTTGCCCATATTTCCATATACGTCATTCGTCATTTTATATCCTCCTGGTTCCTATCGTTTTTTGAAAGTTATCGCATTTGTGGGACACCAGGATACACACTGGGGATCTCCGTTGCACAGATCACATTTATATGATTTTTCCGTCTCAGGATTTACATGTATCATATCAAACTGGCAGGCGGTTTCACACTCACCGCATCCGACACATTTTTCTTCATCTACAACCCTTGCGCCTGTTTTGGAATCCACATAGATTGCATTTTCAGGACAGATATCCAGACATTCCGGTGAATCGCACTGGCGACAGAACTCATTGGTGCTGAACTCTGCAAAGGTCGCCATGGCAAGTGGTTGGGGCCAACCAGGCGCATTGGCGGAACTCGGGGAAACGCCCATGCTTTTGATCAAGGGTTTTGCTGTAAAATGATTTCTGTTTGTTGCCCCTGCATCCCCCTCATGAAACTGGGCACAGGCAACTTCGCAACACCCGCATCCGGCACAGAGTTCAGGGTGAAATTCCAGCTCGAATCGTACTTTTGGAAGTTCACAAAGATCATTGTCCGACCGAAGGGCATGGGCATTGGATGTAAATCCCTGCAAAAACGTAAGGCCGGCAACAATGCCACCGGTCTTTTTCCCCGCGCGCTTAAAGAATTCTCTTCTGGAAAATTCTTTAGATTTTGCTTTTTCTTCACGCATTGATTCTTTCTCCTTTCAAATTGATTATCGGGCTCCATTGACTTCAATTTTTGTTATTTTTATTTTACAATGGAAAAAGCATGCCAGGCGAATATTTTTATCCATAACCAATTAAAATAATTAAGCAAAATCTATAAATTAAATGAAACAAAGGGAAGAATGGAACCCATTATTTATGATGATTATAACTTTTTGAATACACAGGAAGATACAATGGAAGAAACAAAGCGTGAAACCCTTTGTTCTCGGACGCTATAACGAAAGTTATACTCTATTCCCTTTGTTATGCGTTGTCTTTTTGCTTTTTCAACCGTTTGCTAAGGGCGGGTTGAGAGATTCCCAGCATCCGGCTTGCAAGGGTTTGGTTGTTATCAGACCTTTCCATGGCTTCTCGTACAAGGGCTGTTGTAACGGTGTGAAGATCGGGCAGGTTTTCGGGAAAGATAATCGTTTCCTCTGATGAATTCATAACGGATTTATCCCTTATCAGGGCCTTGTCCATAAGGTTTTCAAAAGATTTTATGGAGAGTATCTGTTTTTCGTCATGGGTGGTCATGGCATCATATACCATGGCCTCAAGTTCCCTGATATTACCGGGAAAATCATAGGCCTGAAAGGTAATAATGACCTGGGGATCCAGCTTCGGAATAGTGATTTGCATTTGAGCCGCAATTTTTTCAATAAAGTGAACCAGCAATAGGGGGATGTCGTGTTTGCGTTCACGCAAAGCGGGTAAATGGATTGAATGGGTAAAGAGTCTGTAATAAAGGTCTTTTCTGAACAGCCCTTTTTCCATACGGGTCTTAAGATCATAATTTGTAGCTGCGATAATCCTTGCCCCCAAGGGCCTTGCATTGTCAGACCCCAAAGGATAATATTCTCTTTCCTGTAGCAGGCGTAAAAGCTTTACCTGTGAGGTTGGGTTTAAATCACCGATTTCATCCAGAAACAGAACTCCCTGACCCGCTTTTTCCACAAACCCGGGCCTGTTTTGCCGGGCACCGGTGAATGCCCCTTTAACATGTCCAAACAAGGTATCGCTAAGCATGGTATCATCAAGGCCTGCAATATTCACGGGGCAAAAAGGTTTATCCTTGTAGCCAGCCTGATGCAAAGCTCTTGCCACAAGCTCCTTGCCGGTTCCAGATTCACCCGTAATGGTGACAGATTGATGTGAACCGGCAATGGCTTCAATATACTCAAAGATACGATACATGGCCGGGTCTTTTGTAATAATTGATGAATAGACAGAGGGATCCTTCATCTTTTTTTTGGAAAAAAACCTGGATTGCAGGGAGGCTATTCCCATTTTTAAATCATGGAGATCAAAGGCATGTTTCATTGTCGTGATGAGACGGTTTTCTTCCACCGGTTTAACCAGATAATCAAATGCCCCTCTTTTTATACAATTTACTGCGGTTTCCACACTGTCCATTCCCGTGATAACGATGACCTGGATATGGGGGAATTCACCCATGATCCGTTCCAGGATTTCTTCTCCGGAAAAATAGGGCATGATCAGGTCGAGCATCACAATGTTAACCGGATGGGCCTTGAGGATTTTAAGCACATCCCTGCTGTCCTGGCATCTTAAAACCTGGCTGATGCCATTGGCCAGAAGCACGATTTCCATACTGTCCAGGGCGGTTTTCTCGTCATCCACCAGCAGCACCGACAATTCAGAATCTAAAAAGGGTTCCATATCCATCACTCATTTATTTTTTATGGTTTTAATCAAACATTGACTAACTTGTACACCCGAATCAGTCGAGACGCCAGTCCATGGCGGCAGCAACACTTTTACAATGGTTTCTTTTCCGATTTCGGATGAGAATATCAGTTGTCCCCGGTGCTCTTTTATGATCTTCTCACTGATAGAAAGCCCCAATCCTGTTCCGCCACAGCTTCTTTTTGTGGTAAAAAAAGGATCTGTAATATGGTCAAGGTCCTCAGGTCTTATGCCCTGGCCCTGATCCCTGAATTCAAGAAATACAGCGTTGGTGCTTTTATCAATACCGGTAAAAACCTGTAAGGGTTGATTCTTTTGGGTTAATGCCTCACAGGCGTTTTGAATAAGATTGATGATCACTTGTTCAATCTGCTGAAAATTTCCTCTGATTGTTGGTTTTTCTTTTGAATAATGCACGGTGAAATCATCGGTGCTCTTTTTAATCTGGTTGTTCACAAGGGTTAGAGAATGTTTTACAACAGAATTTACAAACACCTTGTTATCCATTCCTGAAACATCTTTCCTGGCATAGTTTTTCAGATCTGACACAATTGATTTTATCCGTTGGGATCCCTCAATCACGCCATCAAACAGCATATGTATTTTTTCCTTTGCCTGGGAGTATTTCAATCCTCCCAGGAAAAAATCTCCCTGATCTTTATATTCTTCGTCCAGTATTTTCTCGGCATCAATCCATACCCTCCTGAGGAGCGGTGTGTTTAAACCGATGTATTGATTGGGATTGTTGATTTCATGTCCCATGCCGGAAACCAGTATTCCCAGCGTCACCATTTTCCCCGCCTGTTCCAGCTGCCGGCTGCGTATTTTTTCCTGGGTAATATCATGACAGGAGATCAAAATGGTGCCTCCGCCGATGCAGACTCTCTTGACGGTGACATCAAGATAATGCTCATTGCCAAATTTATCCTGGATGGTAATTTCAATATTTTTGAGTTCCTGTCTCTCATCGAGTTTTTTTATGGAAAACAAACGGCTTCCCAGTAATTTTTCAATATTATCCATCCACCAGATTTCTTCCAGATTAAATCCAAAAATATGTTTAACACTTGGGCTGATAAAAAAGAAATTTCCGTCATCATTGGTAATAAAAACAGCATCGGAAATGCTGGACAAAATAACACGGTGCATCTCTTCAGAAAATTTTAACTGGTCAATCCCGATTTTATAGGAAGGCAAATCCTTAAAACTTTGGACAATGCCCAGCCATTGTCCTGAAGGATCTTTAATGGCTCTGGCCGAGACAATACAGGGTGTTACCTGGCCTTTGTCATTAATACATCTGGTTTCGAAGTCTGCGGTTTCATTCTTCTGCAGCAACTGGTCTGCCCAGCAGTTCTCCCCTTCTCCGCATCCTTTGCAGGGGAAAATATCATAACATTTTTGGTCCACCTGCCCGGGAGGATCCCCACCTGTTATCCTGAAATAGGCAGGGTTTATGTTGAGAATATTTTTCTGGTTGTCGATGAGAGCGAGCCCCTCATCTGCGATTTCAAAAGCTTCCTGTAGTTGAATGTCCGCAATTTTCAGCTCATTTTCTTCAATTTGTCTGTCCGTCTTCCCATTGTGAATCGCTTTTTTTCTTTTCTCCAGAACGGATCTCATTGTTTTCATCAATACAATGGAGTTCTTTTCTTTTCGTTTTGCCTGGGTCACATCCTTGATGGAAGCTGCCACATGCTCTTTCCCGTTTATGGTAACCGGTTTTAAAAACACCTCGGTATCAATAATGGATCCATCAGCCAATTTATCTTTCCAGAAAAACCGCTGGGGGTTTCCCAAAAGAGCAGATCGGATTTTTCTTTTTGCCATGTCCATAGAGGTTTCGCCATTGGGCTGGTATAGTGGCGCAAAATCAGCAGGGGATTTGCCAATAATGTCGCTCCGTCCTGTCTTCCATATCTTGCAGGTCTGGGAGCTGCATTCCACAACGGTTTCGGTCAATATCAACGCCCCTTTATCAGTGGCTTCCAGCATGGCCTGGCTATGCCTCAGCTTTAATTGAAGGTGTCGGTTCCGAATCGTTTCACGGCTTAATTCCTTTTTCAGCCTGTGATTCTCGGCAATAATCTTTTTAACATCCATATTTAATTACTTGATCAGTCCTCCTTAACCGTTTTTCCCAGCTATCTTTGGTATACCAAAATCATAGAAAAAACAAATCTTATCCTTAGCTTCCTTTGGGAGAAAAAAAAATCATTCGGCCAGATGTCTGACTTCTAATACTTTTCTATAACCAGAGGAATAGACTATAATTAAAGTTATACACTCGATTTCCAACTAAATTTTCAACCCTAACAGGGCGCTCCCAACCGGATGCCATGCAAAAAGTTATAACAAGATCAATCCCGGATCCCATCCATT
>CAXHYW010000239.1:0-5955 GCA_964021475.1 uncultured Desulfobacteraceae bacterium
TTTTTTTCAGGGAGTGATGATGAAACCAACAATAATTATCGGTATGATTCTATTGACGATTGCTCTGGCTGCAAATACCGCCATGGCCCTTAGGTGCAAAAATCTTTTTGTGGAACCGGGTGTCTCCAGTATTGAAATCCTGGTCAACTGCGGGGAACCAATTTCAAAAGAAGTTCTGGGCGCCTATGGTAAATCCGGGGCCCTAAAAGAACGGTGGGCCTATGGCCCCAAGTCCGGATATTATTATCTCCTATATTTTAAAGCCGGGGTTCTTGAAAAGATAGAGTCCAAACAGGAATAAGCCGGGGGCTTTTGGCTCTGCTTCCCCTCTTTTGTTTATTCTTCTGATCAAGGAGATGGTCAGCCTGTTGATGGGATTGGATGGACTGCTCATAGGTATCAATGGCCTTGTCTGTCTGCCCCTGGGCCTGGTACATCAGAGCAAGGTTATACCGTCCCGAGGGAAAGTCTCCGGCATATTCCATGGCGAAGATATATTCTTGGACAGCCAAATCCAGTACCTTTTCCTGGGATTTTGTCAGTTTCAGATTCTTTATGGATGCCACGCCCAGGGCGGCCGATCCAGGTCCGGCCTTGGGATGCGAATGGAATGATCCGCCCGCAAATCAATCCCCATGTAGGCTCTTTGAGGCATATGGCAGCGGATGCAGTCATCCATAGGCTCTGCCTGCCCTGGTCCATTTTTTTATGGCAATGATGGTCAAAAGTGTCATAGGTGTCTGCCCGGTGACAGTTCAGGCAGAGCTTGTTGCCCTCGTCTTTTAGTTTCAGATCATGGACATCGTGGCAGTCGCTGCATTTTACATCCCGTAAAAACATTTTACTTTGCATGAAAGACCCGTACACATATACCTCATCCAAAATCTGACCGTCTGCAAGATAAAGAGTTTGCGTTAAGAGGCTTGGGATCATGTAATCCATGAGATTTTCATGGGAATGGGAAAAATTGCCAATGGATGCCCGCCGTGAATGACACCTGGCACACACCTGGATAAGATCCTTGGAACTTAAATCTCTTGTCCTGACAACCAGGTTAAAATTGTCTGCCCCAGGCCGTCCCATTTCAGGGGTCAGGGCCCAGTCCACATGGTCGGATCCCGGCCCGTGGCAGGCTTCGCAGCTCACATCGATTTCAGACCAGGTGGTGTTAAAGCGGTTTTTTTCAATCATCAATAAGTTGTCCACCCCTTCAAGGGGGCTGTGGGTGGAGTATCGCTTGCTTCAATTTACAAAACAATCCAAATTTAGATAGAGTACTATGGAAAATTATTTATAAATTATTTGAATAAGAATTGTATTCGATGAAAATTTCACTATAGACCAGTTAGGTTTTTGGAATGAAATATAGTTATGTTTTTTTGTAACTCATTTAATTATAAGAATTATTTCACGAACACCCCTCGAGCTTATATTGACACTGTTGGTTGAAAAAGATGTTTGGGATTGACATAATACTTAGTGTTCGATATAAATATTTTTAATTTAGTCAAGATTAGTGCTTAGGGTACAATGTTTTTTAGGTGAAAACAGCCTAGGTTCATGTCCTTTAGTTCTTGATGCGACACTAATGAAAAAGATGAATAAGGACCGCTGAAATAAGTTGGACCCAAAAGTAAGCTATTTCGTTCAAGTTATAAAATTTGTGGTCCTATATTTTTATTTTACAGGTTTTTTAGAAAACTTTAAAAAGAGAGGCAATATGATTTATCCTTATGATTTGGAAAAAGGCAAAGACTACCCAGTTAAAAATGATTTCACGATTAACCATTGCGAAACAAAAGGAAACGGTATTTATGTAAACCGCCCTTTTGAAAAAGGGGAAATAGTTGCAAGAATGACGGGGATTACAGTGCCGTATGTTCTTCAGCATACCCTTCAGATTACACCCAGCCTTCATCTCTATGACCCCCACTTTTCTGGGCTTTTGTTACATTCGTGTGATCCGCTTGTGTTGTTAGATATGAATACGCTTGAAATCTGGGCTTTGCAGGATATTGAAAAAGGACAGGCTTTGACAATGGATTATGCCTCAACAGAAGATATATTATTCAGACAATTTCCCTGTGTCTGCGGTGCGATTAACTGCCGCAGTTGGGTGACCGGCCGAAAAGAAGTTATCAATGACTCAGGCCAAAAATACATTCAAGACCTGGAAAGGAAGTGTGGATGATCCCACCCCAAAAAAAATTGTGGTGGGAACGGGACGATCTTTGTTATAAAAATGGGCAATTATTTTTTTCAGGGAATTTGGTGACCGATTTAATTGGTTTTACTGAAACACCGGCTTTTTTCTATAGTGGAAAACGGATTGCTTCAAATATCGCCCGACTACATGCCGCCCTGGGTCAGCTTGATGCGTATAAAATTTTTTATGCGATAAAAGCAAACCGGTTTGCCCCTGTCCTGACGCATATTAAAAGCACAGGCTTGTGTGGTGTGGATGTATGCTCTCCCGGTGAATTAATGCATGCATTTTCCTGCGGCTTTAAACGCAATGAAATTTCCTATACAGCACACTCAATGACAAATGACGAGCTGAAATTAATTGCCGACAATCCGGATGTGGCTATAAATTGTGATTCCTTGAGTACCATCAGGCGATTGGGACAGTTCTGTAGCAATCGTAAAATCGGCATCCGTGTCAACCCGGCCATGGGCATTGGATACAGGGATAATGAAGCGCTCAGATACAGCGGAGATAAAACCACCAAATTTGGTATTTACAGGGAACAGTTTGAACAAGCACTGCGGCTGGCCGCGGAGCATAACTTCATCGTGGATACCATTCATTTCCATACCGGATGTGGTTATTTGAACAATCAGTTATCAATATTTAAAGAGATTTTAGATGCCACGCACTGGTTTGTGGACAAAGTAAAAGATCTTAAGTTCATTAATTTAGGCGGCGGACTGGGAGTTCCACATGACATGGATGACGTGCATCTGGATCTGGATGCCTGGGCATCTATTATAAAATCCCATTTTGGGGATAAAGGGCTGACCATTTGTGTTGAACCCGGGGACTATATTGTAAAAGATAGCGGTATTCTGGTTTTGGAAGTCAATACGGTCGAAAGAAAACAGAAAACGGATTTTGTAGGGGTTAATGGCGGATTTAATCTTGCCATAGAACCGACCTTTTACGGGTTGCCCTGTGAGCCGGTCGTTCATCAGCAAGAGACAGATAAGATGAAACCTGTTACGATTGTCGGCAATATCAACGAGTCACTGGATGTATGGAAAGACAATTTCCAGATGCCGGATCAGATTAAGGAGGGAGACCCCCTTGTTTTTATCAATGCGGGCGGATATGCATCTTCAATGATGTCTAATCACTGTATGAGAGGACAGGTCTCGGAAAACATTTTATTTTAAAGGCGATTATGAATCCTAAAGAAAAAGATATGACTCTTGCAGCAAAAGATAAAAAGCACATTATCCATCCGTGGTCGGATTTGGGAAGTGATGCTCAGTCTCTGATTATTGAATCCGGTAAAGGGGTTCATGTTTTTGATAATGAGGGCAATAAATATCTTGATGCGATCTCAGGTATGTGGTGTGTGAACTTAGGTTATGGAAATAAAGAAATGGCAAAAGCTATTTCAGACCAGTGTGTTCAACTGGCGTATTATACGCCTTTTGGTGCCATGTCAAGTCCCCCCTCTATCGAGTTGGCATCTGAACTCAGCAAATTAACCCCCGGTGATTTGAATATTTTCCAATTTACAAATAGCGGTTCAGATGCTGTTGAATCAGCTATCCGGTTTACCCATTATTATTTTAATAGTCTTGGCCAACCTGAAAGAAAACATATTATTTATCGTGAAAATGCCTACCATGGCAGCACCTACCTAGCAGCTTCCCTGAACGGTAAAAAATGTGACAGAAGCTATTTTAATTATATTGACGATATGGTTCATGCCACCTCTGATCCGAATCCATATAAAAAACCTGCGGGAATGAGCCTAGAGGATTTTTGTGATCTTAAGGTCAGCGAATTACGCGATAAAATTTTAGAAATCGGCCCGGATAAGGTGGCGTGTTTTATTGCTGAACCGGTCATGGGCTCCGGTGGTGTTATTGTCCCGCCTCCTGGATATCATAAAAAAACCTTGGATCTATGCCACGAATACGGCGTGCTTTATATTTCTGATGAGATTGTGACCGCTTTTGGACGGCTGGGGCATTATTTTGCATCTGAAGATGTTTTCGGAATAGTTCCGGATATTATTACCGTGGCAAAAGGAATCACATCCGGTTATCAGCCATTGGGTGCGGCAATCATTTCAGAAAAACTGGTCGATCAGATCAGCGGAGCCTGTGCATCGGAGAATTCCTATTATACCAATGGATTTACCTATTCCGGACATCCGGTGACCTGTGCGGCAGCCTTAAAATATCTTGAGATCATGAAACGTGATAAATTAAATGAACATGTCCGCCAGGTGGGTTCGTATTTCATGAAACGCCTGGAAACGTTAAGAGAGCTTCCTATCGTCGGTGATGTGCGAGGTATTAATTTAATGGCGTGTGTTGAATGCGTGGTTTCAGATAATGAGGATGAGAACATCGCGGTTGCTCAACGAGTGGATGAATTTTGTCAGGCAAAAGGGCTGATTGTCAGGCCGTATGAAAATTTATGCATATTATCCCCTCCGTTAATTATTGATAAAGCGGGTGTCGATCAGATTGTCGATACTTTAAGGGATAGTATTATCCTAGCGATGAATGAGAAATGAAGTTATTGTAGTAGAGGTTCCCTGTGCGTCAATCAACCAGGTGGATGCGGCAAATATGCCCTGAAAGATTATACGGTTGTTCGGCATATTAAATAGAGACCGAGTTAAGCCACTAAAAAACGAATACCGGCGGGTGAAATATGAAAAACATTTCACCCGCCGGTATTCGTTTGCCCGGGCAGAAGATTAATTTCGCTTGACATGATTTTATCCAAGGCCGTAATATCAACGTTTAATTTTTGGTTTAATTTTTAGTTTGTTTTTAAGCTTAATTTCAATATCTTTATTTTAATATATTAGTAAGGAGTTCATAAAAAATGCTGCAGGAAAAAAGAATAGGGTTCATCGGATGCGGAAATATGGGGGAAGCATTGGTCAGTGGGTTGGTTCTTTCCAAGGCAGCAAAACCAGAAAACATTATCTGTTCGGATCTTTCAACCGATCTATTGGAATCGATCCGTGAAAAATACGGCGTCTTGACCACCACAAAAAATATGGAGGTGATTGAGAAATCAGACATCATCATCTATGCCACCAAACCCCAGATCATCGGGTCTGTTCTCAAAGAAACCGCTCCCGGCCTGGACAAATCCAAACTGATCATTTCCATTGCAGCCGGTGTTCCCCTGGCTGCCATTGCAGCAGGCCTTGGTAAAGAACTTCGCCTGATCCGGACCATGCCCAATATCTGCGCGTTTGTAAAGGAAAGTGCCACTGCCATTGCTGCGGGAGAATTTGTCCTGGAAGGCGATGTGGAACTTGCCCGGGCTATTTTTGATTCCGTGGGGGAGACGGTTTTCATCCAGGAAAATGTGCTCATGGATGCCTTTACCGGGTTAAGCGGCAGCGGGCCTGCCTATATTTTCATCATTGTGGATGCCCTGGCAGATGCCGGGGTAAAGATGGGACTTTCCAGAAAAGATGCCCTGTTTTTATCCACCCAAACCGTTCTGGGATCTGCCAAACTGCTACTGGAATCCAAGGAACACCCGGGACAACTCAAAGACCGGGTGGCATCCCCCGGAGGCACCGCCATCGCCGGTATTCATACCCTGGAACAGGGGGGCTTACGAACCACCCTGATGAATGCGGTGGAAGCTGCTGCCAACCGCTCAAAGGAACTGGGTGATCTGATGGTAAAGGACTTTATCAAAAACAACAAATAGATCCGGATTTTTTTGATAAAAACACCGGG
>CAXHYW010000240.1:0-5943 GCA_964021475.1 uncultured Desulfobacteraceae bacterium
TCCGCTCTCGACGCCATTACCCGACAAAGCCTGCAATCTTTGTTATTGCTGCTCCAGACCGAATTTGAAAAAACCATTCTCATGATCACCCATGACATTGAGGAGGCGCTGCTTCTGGCCGATGAAGTCTGCCTGCTCAGCCCCCAGCCCATGGTCATCAAAGAGCGATTCATACTGGATCAGCCAAAGCCCCGGCATTTCAATGACCCGGATCTGGTGGAGATAAAAGCGTACATGCTGGCACAGCTTGAGGAGGACGCAACCTGTGAAATCGGCTAATTTAATTGCACCTGCCTTGATGATCCTGATTTTGGGATGCTGGGAGACAGCCACCCATCTCCTAGAAATACCGGTTTTCATACTGCCCCCCCCCTCCAGTATATTTGCCACAGCCGTCATCAAGGCCCCCATGATTCTGCCCCATGCCGTCACCACCCTGTCTGAAATCCTCCTGGGGATCATTCTGGCCCTGGCAACTGCGGTTCCCCTTGCCATCCTCATGTTTGCAAACCCCAATCTTGAAAAAGGACTGGCCCCGTTTCTGGTGGCCTCCCAGGCCATCCCAGTGTTTGCCATCGCCCCCTTGCTGGTGGTGTGGATGGGATACGGGATTGCCTCCAAGGTATTCATGGCCTGGATCATCATTTTTTTCCCCATTACCGTCAGTCTGCTGTCCGGCCTTAAAAGCTGTGATCCTGAATTTCGCGTCATGTTCCGGCTGATGGGAGCCTCCTTTTTTGACACCTTGATGCTGCTTTACTGGCCCTGGGCCCTGCCCCAGTTTTTTGCAGGCCTTAGGGTGGGGGTCACTGTGGCCACCATCGGGGCGGTTATTGGAGAATGGGTGGGTGCCCAACAGGGGCTTGGATTTCTCATGATCCAGTCCAATGCCCGTCTCCAGGTGGACCTGGTATTTGCCGCCATTCTCTGGCTCTCCGCCATGGGGCTTGGCCTTTGGATACTGGTGGGGGTGGTGGAAAAAAAAATTGTCAAATGGAAGGTATAAAGCTAAGAACCATAATGGTAACAGAATGAATGATATTATTTATTAAGGAAAACATCATGAAAAACCGAATCTTAAGCATACTTATCACCGGATCTCTCCTGTTTTGCGCCCCCCTCTGGGCACAAGACAAACTCACCCTGATGCTGGACTGGTTCCCCAATGTGGACCATTTGCCCATCTACGTAGCCAGGGACCTGGGATATTTTGCAGACCAGAAAATTGAGCTGGAGATCATCGCCCCTTCCGAAACATCGGATGCCTTGAAATTGGCCGCTTCCGGCAACATGGACATTGCCGTTTCCTATCAACCCCAAACCATTATCGCCGCTGACCAGGGACTTGAAATCAAAGCCATTGCCCCCCTGGTGGTTCATCCCCTGACCACCCTGCTTTTCCTTGAAGACAAGGGCATCCAGACACCTTCGGACCTTTCCGGCAAAAAAATAGGATACACGGTTCCCGGACTCATGGATGTGATGCTGGAGGCCTTTGCCTCCATCAACCAGATCAAAGACTATACACCGGTAAATGTGGGATTTACCATCCTGCCCGCCCTGGTTTCCAACCAGGTGGATGCCGTCATGGGTCCCTTTAAAACATATGAAACCGTGGGCATGGCCCAGCACGGCTATAAGGCTCAATTTTTTGAATTGGAAAAATATGGAATCCCGGATTATGAAGAATTAATTTTTGTATGCGGCAAAAGGACATTGGAAAAAAAATCCAACGCGATCCACGGGTTTGTAACGGCCATTCAAAAGGGACTGGAATATACAAAAGCCCATCCCGAAAAAGCACTGGCCCTCTACCTTTCCGCCGTGCCCCAGGCAGACAAAAAAATTGAAACCCAGGCATTTGAACTGACCCGGCCCTATTTTGCAGGCACCCCGCATCATGACCCAATCAAATGGCAAGCCTTTGCCGACTTTGCCCTTGAACACGGGTTGATCAAACACAAGATAACGGCAAAAAACCTTATTCATTCCTGGTAAATATCCCCGGACCTACACACAATAGGAGAAGCCCCATGACCATCACCCCATCAAGTATTTGGAAAGATATAGAACGTATCCGGCAAAAAAGCCCCCTGGTTCATAATATCACAAATTATGTGGTAATGAATACCACAGCCAATGCATTGCTGGCCCTGGGGGCCTCCCCTGTCATGGCCCATGCAGAAACAGAAGTCACCGACATGGTGAACATTGCAAGCGCCCTTGTCATCAATATCGGCACCCTGAGTGATCCCTGGATCAGGGCCATGACCATGGCCGTCGACCAGGCAAAGGAACGCAACATCCCCATTATCCTGGATCCGGTGGGGGTGGGTGCCACCCCATACAGAACCCTTACGGCCAAAAATCTAATCAATGCCGCATACCCGTCCATCATCCGGGGCAATGGGTCGGAAATCATGGGATTGTGTGAAGAAGGCGCAAGCACCAAGGGGGTTGACTCCACCTCTTCATCTGATTTAGCAATTGCATCTGCCAAAGGCTTGAACAAGGAGGTGGGATCAGTGATCTGCATCACCGGAGAAACAGACTATATTCTGTCCCAAAAGGGGATGATCCAGGTGAAGAACGGGCATCCCATGATGACAAGGGTAACGGGTCTGGGGTGCACCGCCACCGCCATTTGCGGGGCCTTTGCCGCCGTAAACCCCGACTACTTTTTAGCTGCGGCCCATGCCATGGCCGTCATGGGCATTGCAGGGGAGATCGCAGCCCAAACAGCAAAGGGACCGGCAAGCCTCCAGGTCAATTTCATTGATACCCTGTATCAATTGTCTGAAACCCATATTCAAGATTATTTCAAAGATTAGGAGATAAGGACAATGGAGGGCATTTACCTGGTCACAGACCAGGCATCCTGTAAGCATTTTTCCCTTGAAACCATCGTAAAGAAAGCTAGGGCAGCAGGGATTTCCTGTGTCCAGCTCAGGGAGAAGACCCTTAACACAAAGGACTTTCTGACCCGGGCCCTGACCCTTATGGCCCTGCTTAAACCGGTCCGAATTCCTCTGATCATCAATGACCGGGTGGATATTGCCCTGGCAGCCGGGGCAGACGGGGTCCACATCGGCCAGAGCGATATGCCCTATACACTTGCCCGAAAACTTTTGGGAGACCACCGGATCATCGGGTTGTCCGTTGAAACCTGGGAAGATGTGGTGGCAGCCCAGGACATGGATCTGGATTATATCGGGGTGAGTCCGGTATTTGCCACCCCCACCAAAACAAACACCAAGGCCCCCTGGGAACTTGCAGGACTGTCCCGGATAAAGGCCTATTCCCGCCACCCGCTTGTGGCCATTGGCGGGTTGAATGCCGGCAATATTGGGCCAGCTATCCTGGCAGGTGCTGATTCCATAGCGGTGGTATCCGCCATCTGCGCGGCCCGGGATCCCTTTGAATCCGCTCTTACCCTTTGCACCCATTTTAAACACAAAAAACCTTCACAGGAGACCTCCCCATGAAAACCCATTTCAGAACATTGACCATAGCAGGTTCGGACAGCGGCGGCGGTGCCGGTATCCAGGCAGATCTGAAAACCTTTTCCGCCCTGGGCTGTTTTGGCATGTCCGCCATCACCGCCCTGACCGCCCAGAACACCCGGGTGGTAACCGGTATTTTCCCAACCCCACCGGAATTTATCGGCCTGCAAATCGATGCCGTCATGGAGGATATTGGGGTGGATGCAGTAAAAATAGGCATGCTCCACTCCCCTGCGGTCATCGAAATTGTGGTCCAAAAATTAGTAGAATGGAAATGCCCCAATATTGTGGTGGACCCGGTGATGATTTCAAAAAGCGGGGACAAACTTCTCCAGGACGATGCGGTCCAGGCCTTAAAGGAGTGTCTTCTTCCCCTGGCCACCCTGATTACCCCCAACCTTCCAGAAGTCTCGGTATTGCTGGGCCGTCCGGTTGAAAGAAAAGAGGATATGGCCCAGGCTGCAAAAGATCTTACCGCCTTTGGATCTGCCAATATCCTTGTAAAAGGAGGCCATTTAAAGGATGATGACAGTTGCGATCTCTTATATCAAACCGAAAGCAAGAAAATGACACAACTTTTTGGGAAACGGATCCAGACCCCCAACGCCCACGGTACCGGTTGCACCCTGTCCTCTGCCATAGCCGCCAACCTGGCAAAGGGGATTGAGTTGGAAATCGCTGTAAAAAATGCCAAAGCTTATCTCACGGGTGCCCTTGGCGCAGGAGCAGATTATCAGACAGGAAAAGGCCACGGCCCGGTCCATCATTTTTATGATCTCTGGCCAAAAGTGTGAGGCACCATAATGCTTAAGGAACACAGCTCAATTATTCAAGATGTACAAAAACTAATTGATATCGGCATTGCTGCCCTTTCATTTATCGCAGCCTATTACATAAAAAGAAATATTCTCCCCGGGAAACTGAGCGGTCTTGCCATTGGTCCCAACTACTATATTATTCTTCTGCTGATTATCATTGCCTGGTATCTTTCCTTTAGATGGATGGGCATGTACATTTCCTATCGGGAAAAACCGTTTCAGCAGTTTTTCATGGCCATCCTAAAATCCAACTTTCTGGGGCTAACCTTGGTGAGCATTGCCATTTACTTTCTGCATATCCAGGATATCAGCCGATCTTTAATCAGTATATTTCTGGTGCTGAATATTTCATTGCTTACCCTGACCAAATTTGCGACCTATAAAATCCTGGAAAGAATAAGGACAGATGGACTGAACACACGAAATATTCTGGTGGTTGGGAGTAAAGGCCGGGCAAAAAATCTGATTGAAACAGTGGAAAAATATAAAGCCACCGGCTACAAAATTCTCGGGTGTTTTGATGTGGAGGAAACACTCTTAGGGAAATCTGTTTTCAATAATCATTGTGTAATCGGCCTGACCCGTGATCTTGAAGAATATCTGAAAAATAATATTGTTGATGAACTGATTTTTGCCATGCCCCTTAAAAAATTGGGAAAAGAAAATCGGGCCCTTATACTTGCAGAAAGCCTGGGGATCAATGTCCGTATCATACCCGACTGGGAACTGCATCATTTAATGTATCAGCCGGGCATCTCCAAAATTAGGATCGACGATTTTCTTGGAATTTATACCATGTCCCTTCAGTCCACCCCTCATAATCAAGGGGCGATCCTGATAAAGCATGTCTTTGATTTCATGGCAGCTTTAGGCTTGACGATTGTGTTGCTGCCCCTTTTTATGGGAATCGCCCTTGCCATAAAATTTTTTTCTAAAGGTGATGTTTTCTATCAACAGGAACGACTGGGAATGAACGGCAGACAGTTCATGGTATATAAATTCAGAACCATGGTATCCGATGCAGACGAGCGTCTCAAGGAACTTGTCCGGATGAATGAGGCGGACGGCCCTGTGTTTAAAATCAAGAATGACCCGAGAATCATTCCCTATGTGGGCACCTTTTTGCGCAAGAGCAGCCTGGATGAACTGCCCCAGCTGTTTAATGTATTAAAAATGCAGATGAGCCTTGTGGGGCCAAGGCCGCCAATCCCCAAGGAAGTGACCGAATACTCGGTATGGCAAAGGCGCCGGCTGTCCATGAAACCCGGGATGACCTGTTTGTGGCAAATCACACCCAATCGAAATGAACTGAGCTTTGACGAATGGATGAAACTGGACCTAAAGTACATTGACAACTGGTCATTGCTAAATGACATAATCATTTTAATCGCAACGGCCAAGACGATTCTGACCGGAGCGGGAAGATAATCCTTAATTGAATCAAAATCGTCAACTAAGGACCGCTGAAATCCTTTGTTGCCCCTCCAGTCTTCTCGACTTTTTTACTTTGCTTAATAGGGGATCGAAAATAAATTTTTCACCATATTGGGTGTGTTATTTACTTCTCCCCCCTAACCTAATCGGACACTACTGAAAAATTCCATAAGTTAAAAAATACTTAT
>CAXHYW010000241.1:0-5942 GCA_964021475.1 uncultured Desulfobacteraceae bacterium
CCACCCTCATTTTTTTTAAAGGATCCTGGCTCCCTCTGGGCACCCTGACGGTCAACGTTTCAGGCTGTTTTATCATCGGCCTTTTAGGGGGCTTATCCGAAACCCGGGAGATTTTTACCCCTGAAATCCGGGCCCTTGTCTTTATCGGGTTCCTCGGCGGATTTACCACCTTTTCCTCTTTTGGGTATGAAATATTTTTTCTGATCAGGAATGGCCAGACAGGTGCAGCCCTTGTAAATCTGGGACTCCAGATAATTTTGGGATTGACAGCGGTTTGGGCAGGATTCTTTCTCTCCAGATTTTTATAAAAAAGCCCGGGTTCCTGCCCCCCCTTAAGATTTCTTTGACAAAAATTCTTCACGTCAATTTCACGTCATGTTCACGTCATGTTCACATCAAGGGCAGGGAAATAACAAACCGGGTCCATTCCCCCTCCCGGGAGCTTACCTGGATATCACCCCCATGGTCCTGGATGAACCCGTAACAGACAGAGAGCCCTAAGCCCACCCCCTGGACGCTTTCTGTTTTGGTGCTGAAAAAAGAGTCAAAGATTTTTCCGATGTGGTCAGGTTTGATACCGGTCCCCGTATCTTCAATGACAATCTTGAGCATATCCGAAGTGACGGCAGTGCTAATTTCAAGGATACCGCCATCGGGCATGGCAAACATGGCATTTGAAAACAAATTGATAAAAACCTGGCGCAGTTGATCCTTGGAGGCAAATATTTTTCCCGGAGCGTCCATGAGGTTCAACTTAAGTTTAATGCTGTTTTCCCTGAACCGCTTTTCATAGAGCAAGAGCAGTTCATCCAGAACCGTTGTAATATCCAATGCCACCCGGGCCTCCTGGTCCGGCCTTGAAAAAGAGAGCATTTTCTTCAGCATATCCGCCAGACGCATGATTTCAGAAAGTGACATATCCAAAAGTTTCCGCCGTTTATTGGTAGGGGATATCTCCGTCTTCATCAGTTCCAGGGTGTTCATAATCCCGAACAAGGGATTGTTCAGCTCATGGGCGATCTGGGAAGTCAACCGCCCCATGGCCGCCAGCTTCTCCGACTGGAGAAGATGCTGGCGTGCCGCAGACAATTCGCGTTCCGCCTTGAGACGTTCCTTCAGATCCACAAAGATGGCCACAGATGCCTGCTCTTTTCCATTTTCATCATAAATAATACCGGCGGACAGGTTCCCCTCAACCAGCTCTCCATTCCCCTTGGTAAAGGTAAGAGGGAAGGAATTGAGCCGTCCCTTTCCGCCATACCCTTCCTCCTTCATCATCTCCATGATGGTTTTGGACACCTCTTTGGAATAGACCTGCTGGATACTCATTTTTCCAACCACTTGGCTTTCAGAATATCCAAATATTTCTTCCGCCCCTTGATTCCAAAGTTTAATCCCTCCCCTCATGTCCATGGCCATGATGGCATTGGGGGAACAGGAGATAATCTTGTCCAAAAAATCGTGGGCTTCCCGGATCTGGTTCTCAATGCGCTTTCTCTGGGTCTGGTCCACCACGATCCCTTCATACCCCAGAATCTCTCCGCTGGTGTCATACCGGACATTGCTGGTCAAAAGGAGATAGAGAATATGGCCGTCCCGCCTTCTCCACTGGACCTCATAGTCCACGACCTGACCTTTTTTTTCTATATTTTTTTGGTATTCCCGCCTATCCTCTGGCCTGAGATAAAGATCCGTGGCAAGATCCAGGGAAAGAAACTCATCCTTGGCCTGGTATCCCAACATTTTCAAAAGTGCCGGATTCACATCCAGAAACCGCCCTGCTTTGCTACTGATAAAAACCCCGCACCCTACGTGTTTAAACAAACGCTGATAGCTTTCCATGGAGGATTTCAATTTGGCTGCCTGTTCCACGTTCCGGGTAATATCCCTGTAAATGGACAATTTTGACCGGGTCCCGTCCCGGTTGGTTACGGGCATCTCCGACAGGGCAAAGTTTTTCCCAATCGCTTCGAGATAAATCTCGCTATGGTGGGTTTCATTTTTCTCAAATATCTCGTCGTGTTTACACCAATCACAAGGCTGATCAGAATTGATCAAAACTTCATAACATTTTTTACCCACCCCCTCCCCGAAATGGGTTTTCATAAATTTATTCATATACTCAACCGTAAAATCCTCGTTAATGATATAAATGCCTTCCTCAAAGGCATCCAGGGCATCCATTATTCTCGGGGTGTGATCGCTCATGACAGACTCCTTTATTTATATATGCTTAAGCCAGGCAAAATTTGAGTGTCTTGTAATTTCTATATTTTAAGATAGTGCCTTAACCCGGTAAAAAATGCAATAATTTGGGGCCTGCCTAAAAAAATTTCCATCATTGCTATGACATCAGACTTGAAAAGAAAATGACTTGGCGATATAAAGAAAGATCAAATATTGATTTTTGGAGTTCAAAATATTGTCTTATGAAAAATGATACCGACATCCATCACTTTCCGACCCAGGTTTATTACGAAGACACAGACCATTCCGGTGTGGTCTACCATGCCAATTATCTGAAATTTTTCGAACGGGCCAGGGAAGATATCATTGGTGTCAAAACCCTTGCAAGGATGTGGCATGAGCAAATGATCGGGTTTGCTGTTTATAAAACAAGCTTAGGATTCCATGATGGCGCTGTATTTGGAGACCTTCTTGACATCCGGACCACCTGGGAGAAACAGGGGGATTATCGCATTGTTTTTTCCCATGAAGCATGGCGACCAAAGGGGGAGAAACCAGCTGTTACATGCACCCTGGAACTTGTCTGCCTGGGTGCTGAAAAAAAACTCATGCCCATTCCGGATCTTGATTTTATGGATTAATCAAGTGTCACCTTTTAACACAAGGACACCGCTATGATCTTGACCCACTATTACCTTTCAGTACCATCGTTTTTAATGGGAAAAAAGAGTTTATCCTCGAAAGATTTTGATGGGTTCCCCTATTTTTTTTATTGACAAATGGTTTTGTTTCTTTTAAATCAATCCCTACGAATTTAGTAGGAAATTATCCAATAAAGATCTTGGCCAAAAGGATTTGGATAAGTAAGCAATAATCTCTTAAATATCAACCAGGGGACTAATCAACCAAAGGACTAGGTTATGTTAAGACAAAGACCGTTTAGGCTGTTGCTTCTATCAACAGCACTTTTGTTTTTATTTCCTTTAATCGCATTTTCCAGTGTCAAAAGCATGGACAAAACAGGCGAAAAACGACCTGATATCCTGACCATTGATATCCCGTCCTCTCCAGACCACAAAGACATGCCGGCGGTTAAATTCAAACATGATTTGCACAGTCAGGCCACAGAGGGCCAGTGCATTAAATGCCATGAAAAAAAAGATGAAATCACCATTTTCAAATTTAAGCGGACCCAGGATGTTTCAGGTCAGAAATTTATGGACCTTTACCATGACAATTGCATTGCCTGTCATGAAGACACAAAAAAGGCCAACCAGGCCACAGGCCCCATGAAAACGGAGTGTAGGGCCTGCCACAATGCAGATTTCAATACAGAATCCTCCTGGAAAAAGCTTTCATTTGACCGTTCCCTGCATTTCCGGCATGAAAGCGCCAAGCAAATTCCCTCTTCTGTTTCCTCTTCGGGTCCATCAGAAGCGACCAACTGCGATGCCTGCCACCACAGTTACAACCCAAAGACCAAGGCGATTTTTTACCAGCAAGGGGAAGAAGGCGCCTGTGTCTATTGTCATAAAGAGACCGCCTCCGACGGCATAAGAGATGCCCGGGATGCTTCCCACGATTCTTGTGTTGCCTGTCATGTTCGGCTGACAGAACAAAAAATTGCGGCAGGTCCTGTGGAGTGTCAGGGATGTCACTTAAGTGAAAATCAGGACAAGATTAAAGTTATCAAAGAAGTACCACGACTTAAGCGAAACCAGCCGGATGCAGTTCTTCTAACAGGATGGACTGTTCTGGGATCTGACAGGGCAAAAAATAAAAAAACCATAGCACAGCATATGGACGCCGTAGCTTTTGATCATAAATCCCATGAAAACAGAACCCTTACCTGTAAGGCCTGCCACCATGAAACCTTGAAGAAGTGCGACTCCTGTCACACCAACAAGGGAGATGAAAAGGGCGGGTTTATAAAACTTAGCCAGGCCATGCACAGCATTGACAAATCCCAGAGCTGTCTGGGGTGTCACAATGAGCTGAAAAAAACCAAGGATTGTGCCGGTTGCCATTTTCAAATGCCGGAGAAAGCATTTAAAGACAATGCCTGCGCATCCTGCCACAGTGTGGATGTCAAGACCCAGCCCATCAACCGGCTTACTGATAAAAGATATAATGCCAATCTGGCCCAGACCATACGTGACGACCAGGCCACTGACTATTCAAAAGTCAATCTGGATAAAATACCGGAAACCGTTGTCATTAATACCATTGCAAAGGAATATCAACCCAGCCAGTTCCCCCATCAAATGATGATTAAAACAATTTTTGAACGGGCCGGAAAAAACAGCATGGCAAAGGCCTTTCATCAAGATGAACTGACCCTGTGCGTGGGATGTCACCATAACAGCCCAGCCACCCTTACCCCACCCAAGTGTGCTTCCTGCCATGGAAAAATGCCGGATCTTGCAACGGGAAAGCCAGGACTTAAAGGGGCATACCATGGCCAATGCATCACCTGCCACCAGAAAATGGAAGTAAAAAGTGTGCTGCCCACGGATTGTACAAAATGCCATGAAAAAAAGGCATCCTAGTAATTAGAATAGTAACGAGATAGTAACCAGTGCTGCATAATAATTTAGGTGCCATGAACGAAACAATAAAAATCAATTGTCATAATAGAGAATAAAGGTGGATTTATGGCCATTTCCAGAAGAAAGTTTCTTGGCTGCTTGACAGCAGCATTGGGAACTACCACAAGCGCAGGGGCCCTTGCCCATGCCGCATCCAACAAGCATTTTGAGGGATATCCGGACAGCTTCGGTGTCCTCCACGACAGTACAAAATGCATTGGGTGCCGAAAATGTGAACAAGCCTGTAACACGGTGAATTCACTTGCCAAACCTGAAAAACCCTTTGATGACCTCACCCTGCTGGATGAGAAGAGAAGGACTGGGGAAGCCACCTATACCGTGGTAAATAAATTTGGCAACGCCCCCTACTCCTTCGCCAAAACCCAGTGTAACCACTGCCAGGAACCTGCCTGCGCATCGGCCTGTTTTGTAAAGGCCCTTAAAAAGGACCCATCGGGAGCGGTTGTCTACGATGAATCCCTGTGCGTCGGGTGCCGGTACTGCATGGTGGCCTGTCCCTTTAACATACCTGCCTATACCTATAATGACCCCTTGACCCCCAAGGTCACCAAATGCACCATGTGCCTGCCCCGGATCAAGGAGGGAAAACTTCCCGGATGTGTGGAGATCTGCCCCAAAGAGGCCTTGGTGTTTGGCAAACGATCCGAGCTTATCAAAATGGCCTGGAAACGGATCGACAGGAACCCGGACCACTATGTTGCGCATCTCTACGGAGAGCATGAAATGGGTGGCACCAACTGGCTCTATCTCTCTATTGTCCCCTTTGAACAGATTGGCATGAGAGAAGATCTAGGCGTAACCCCGGCCCCACAGTTCACCGCAGGCGCCCTGGGGTCGGTTCCCATTATTGTGGGCCTCTGGCCGGTGCTGCTGACAGGGGTTTATGCCATTTCACAACGGAAAGAGAAGATTGCCAAACAAGAGCAAGATGAAGCTGTTCAAACCACCAAAACCCTTGCCACCGAAGAGATGAACAGCCAGCTTTCAAAACAAAAAGATAAAATGGACAAGGAACGAGAAGC
Source organism: uncultured Desulfobacteraceae bacterium (assembly GCA_964021475.1). Classification (GTDB taxonomy): domain Bacteria; phylum Desulfobacterota; class Desulfobacteria; order Desulfobacterales; family Desulfobacteraceae; genus NBML01. Next base: position 5,819 of record CAXHYW010000241.1, read on the forward strand.
CGCCGTCAACAATGGGATCAAAAAAGCCCTGGCAGATGCGGCCGCAGCAAAAAAGGCTGAAGAACAAAAAGCCGAAGCAAAAATAGCAGAAGCAGAAGCCGCAAAAACCGCGGAACAAGCATCC
>CAXHYW010000242.1:0-5919 GCA_964021475.1 uncultured Desulfobacteraceae bacterium
CGAGATCTACACATAGAGGCACCCACTTTCCCTACACGACGCTCTTCCGATCTGGGGGTTAACCTTGAGAATCTGATCCTCGTAGGAGACCAGAACCTTGACGCCTTTGGCAACGCGCTGGACAACTCGCTGACCGGAAACAGTGGCAGCAATGTGCTGGACGGAGATACGGGTGCCGATTCCATGTCCGGGGGGATGGGGGATGATACCTACCATACGGATAACCTGGGGGATATTCTGTACGAGAATGCTTCCCAGGGCACGGATATTGAGATCCGGCACCATGATTCCGATTACCTGCTCGGGGCAAATGTGGAGAACTTAACCCTTGCCGGTTCGGTATATCGCGGCAACGGCAATGAACTTGCCAATGTGATCACGGGCAATGATGCCGAGAACAACCTCTGGGGCCGGGAAGGCAACGACAGCCTCTACGGGTTTGGCGGGGCCGACCAGCTCACCGGTGATACCGGGGCCGATTATCTGGACGGGGGGGAGGGCAATGATATCATGTCCGGCGGTTCAGGGGATGACACCCTGGTGGGCGGCATGGGCAACGATCAGCTGGACGGTGGTGCCGGAACCAATCAGCTTCGGGGTGGAACCGGTGATGACACTTATGTATATAGTACAGATGCCGGTGTCTATGAAATAGACAATAGCGACGGTGGCACTGACTGGCTGCTGTTTAGCGATGATATCGGTATGGATCGCCTTTCTTTTATGAAGTCATCGGAGGACCTTGTGGTGAGAGTGGATGGGGATGGGGCCCGCCAGGTGACAGTGAAAAACTGGTTTCTGGGCCAGGAATATCAGTTGACTGCCATTCAGCCCGGCGGCGCAAACGGGATCACGGCATCACGGATCAACCAGATGTTTCCTCCGGATATGCCGGAAGCCGATGGTATCACCGTGCCGGCAAACCTTGTGTTTGATGCAAGCTGGCATGGAACCCAGGCCGGTGAGCAATTAACCGGTATGGCAGGAAAGGATATTTTACGGGGGTATCAAGGAGATGATACCCTATTCAGCCTTGGGGGAGATGACTGGATCCTGGGCGGCTCAGGAGATGACTTCCTGGATGGGGGAACAGGCGATGATATGCTTTACGGAGGAGCTGGTAATGACAGATATATGTTTAGATCCGGCTATGGCAAGGATGTCATTGATAACAGCGGTGGCGGTGTGGACTGGCTGTTGTTTGATGAGGGGCAGACATTGGACAAACTTGTTTTTACCCGGCTGGACGATGATCTTGTCATCACCGTTCAAGATACCCAGGATCAGGTAACCGTGAAAAGTTGGTTTCTGGGTCAGGAATATCAGCTTGACTATATTCAGCCCCATGGGGGCAATGGGATTCCCGCTTCCCAGATCGAGGGTTTGTTGTCAGGCACCAGTGATTTTGATACCGTTGTGAATGGGACAGAAGCCGGGGAGCAACTGGTGGGAACCACCGGCACAGATCAGCTCAATGGTGAAGGCGGGGATGATCAGCTTTTTGGTTTGGCCGGAAACGACGAACTCAATGCGGGAACAGGGAACGATTATCTGGACGGCGGTGCCGGGGATGATGTTCAAAACGGTGGTGACGGCAATGATCAGCTGGGGGGTGATGCAGGTGATGATATGCTTGTGGGTGGCGCCGGTAATGATACCTATGTTTACAATCCGGGATCCGGAGCAGACCGCATCGATAACAGTGATGGTGGAACCGACTGGCTTATTTTTAACGGCACCATAACAGCTGATCAGCTCAGTTATCATCAGTCAGGAGACGACCTGATTGTCCGCGTTCTGGACAGTGACGTAAACCAGGTGACCATCACCAACTGGTTTCTGGGATCGGAATATCAGCTTTTCGCCATTCAGCCGTCGGGCGGCAGCGGTATTCCTGCCTCCCAGATCAATGCGATGTTTGCTACTGATCCTCCGGTTGGTGATACCGAAATACCCCCGGAAAACACCTTTGATACGGTGCGGGAAGGCACCGCCGGTAATGAGCAGGTTATCGGCACCGGGGGGAAGGATCTCTTAAAAGGTCTTGCAGGAGACGATCAATTGTTCGGGCTTGCCGGAAATGATTTCCTGGTTGCCGGTGAAGACAATGACTACCTTGACGGTGGTGACGGTGATGATGTTCAGCTTGGGGGTGAGGGTAATGATCAGCTGGGAGGAGACGCCGGAAATGATATTTTAAGGGGCGGTGCGGGCAATGATACCTATGTGTATCGGCCGGGCTCCGGCAGCGATACCATCATTAACAATGACGGCGGCACGGATTGGCTTATCTTCACCGATGATATTACCGCGGACAGACTCACCTATCACACCTCAGGTGATAATTTACAGGTAAAGATTGACAACAGTGAATCCGCAATGGTCACCGTGACCGATTGGTTTATAGGCGCTGAACATCAGCTTGCCTATATTCAGCCCTCGGGGGGGTATGGGATTTCAGCCTCCCAGATAGAGGCGCTTCTTGAACCTGCCACTGGAGGAACACCGGCCCCAGCCTCCTATGCACTGGAGATGACAGCCTTTGTGGGCACCCAAAATGAAAATCCATGGGGTGAAGTGATGGATGAAATTATCCTCCAGGGTGTTGTGACAAATCAACCGGTCCTGGAAAACGGGCAGGTATTCTTATAATCTGAATCACAGGTTCAACCCAAACAAAGGGGGCTTTTTATCGGACACTTGATGGAAAGCCCCCTTGCCATGCACGAGACCCTGACAGAACAGAAGCCTGAATCCAAATCGTTTGAATTATGATGTGGCACAGGATGTCATTTTTTCTAATTTTTGGACGTCAAAAACTTTTGAAGGGCAATCATCAGTTTGATATCATTGTAGGTGAATTCGGGTCCCAATTCTTTTTTTATCTGTCCCAGGGAATTATCTGAGTTAGCGGACAATTTTTCTCCAATGGCCTGTTGTTTTTCAGGAGAAAGCAATTGGTTAATCTCCAATTGGCCGGTTTGAATAAAAAAACACAGATGGTTTTGGATGGTGGATTCCACCAACCCTCTTTCTTCTGCAATCTTTGGAATGGACATTCCCTTGCTGAATAGATCAAAACTGATCTGCCGGGTGTCCCCGGGGGGCGCTTTTCTCCTGCCAGTCTCTTTTTTGCCCGGTTTCCCTATATCTGGTTCACTTTTCTTGGGAGCGGGGAGTATCACGGTTTTGATTCCATGCTTTTCCCGATAGGCCAGGACCATCTCAAGGATTTCCTTGCTGTATTTTTCCAGGGTTTTTTTTCCAAGCCCTTTGATCTTTGCAAGATCGGTCGGGTTGTCAGGTAGGCAGACCACAATCTGGATCAATACCTGCTGGTGCAGCACCTGAAAATGGGCCACATTTCCTTGTTTGGCCTTGCGGGTCCGCCACTCTTTGAGTTGTGCGAATAGTTCAGGATGTTCAATATCTGATTCAGTATACCCCGGTGCCTGGGATTTTGTTACTTTCTCCGGAATAAATTTTACCTCCGCCCGGGAGATGGCACCTAGGTAATCGGTGGGAGAAAAACCTTGTTTGCAACTATTGATGCCGCTATGTTTGATGGCAATTTCCCGTTTAAGATTTGTAAGAGCTAGGGTCAGTTTTTTGTCCAATTCCTTGTTGTCGGTTTCCAGGCGTAAGTGTTGTACCAGTTCATCAAAATGGATGGCAAATTGATCCTGAAACCAGGTGGACGCTTTGTTGACCCGCTCCATAATAATGGGGTCTGACCCGGGCAGTTGCTCTTGGCTAAAAAGAGATTGCAATTGCAATTGAAATTTCTCACCAACCCGTATAATATTTTTTTCCACCCCTTGTTTTAGAAGATTCATATCGGCAACCCCCGATGTCTGAATCAAGTTGGCATTGCCCATCATAAGACGGACCAGGAAATTGAGCCGATTTTCCAGGGATTTGAAATCAAAACACGCAAGCAGCAGTCGTTGTTGGTAGTCTCTTTGGGCTGTGGTGAGCAGGGTTTCTGACGGTTGGTTTTGCCGGGTGCTTTCGTCAAAGCTCAGGACGGCTTCATCGGTTTCAATGCCCTGGGACGGAATGGGGCCGCTGAACACGATCCCCTCCAGGGTTTTACAGCGGCTTAACGCCACATATACCTGACCATGGGCAAAGGCTGCGCCTGCGTCGATGATGGCCTTTTCAAAGGTGAGGCCCTGGCTCTTATGGATGGTAATAGCCCAGGCAAGTTTCAGGGGGTATTGTTTGAATTTGCCAATGCTCTCTTGTTGGACTTCCTGATTTTCTGGGTTCAAACTGTATTTAATGTTTTCCCATTCCACCTGTTCCACCAGGATTTCCTGGGAATCACCCGGGCAGATGACGCGAATACTCTGGCTGGAAATGGTTTTTATCCGTCCAATTTTGCCGTTGTAATATTGTTTTTGGCCAGACACATCATTGCGAAGGAACATTACCTGGGCACCTTCCTTAAGCAAAAGGGTGCCAGGGGTGGGATAGAGGTGCTCTGGAAAATCGCCGGAAATGCCTGCTGCAAAAGAATACTTTTTTGCTGTCAGGGCTTTGAGGCGGGTCAGGTTCAGGGCATCTGCATTTTTGTTGTGGGTGGTCAGGGTAATGAATCCCTGGTCATCCCGGGGGATGAAATCCTGTATATACCGCTGGTTCAGCTCTGTAACGGAAGGTTCATCCAGTCGGTTATCCCGTACCTGGTTCAGTAATCTGATGAAATTTTCATCGGATTGGCGATAAATATGGGTGAGTTCGATGGTATGAAATTGGGTGAGTTCCAACGCATGACTGGAAAAAAAATAAACCGACTCATAATGTTGCTGCAGCAATTGCCATTCATCGGGTTTTGCTACAGGGGAGAGCTGGTGCAGGTCACCGATCATTAGTAGTTGAACCCCGCCAAAGGGCTGATCGTTGCGTCGGTGGCGTCGCAGCACCGCATCAACGGCGTCCAGCAGATCCGCCCTAACCATACTGATTTCATCAATAACCAACAAATCAAGGCTCTTGATGATCCCTATTTTTTCTTTGCTGAACCGGAACAACCGTTTTCGGCTGCCTTCAGATGTTTCGCTGCCGGGAATGAAGGGGCCAAAGGGGAGTTGAAAAAATGAATGGAGGGTGACGCCGCCAGCATTGATGGCCGCCACTCCGGTGGGGGCAGTGACAATCATTCGTTTTGCCGTGTTTTTTTTCAGGGTGTGTAAAAAAGTGGTTTTACCGGTGCCGGCTTTCCCTGTCAGAAAAATATTGCAGCCGGTGTCTTGGACGAAACTGCCTGCCATTTGCAGTTCATGATTTTGGTATATTTCCGAGGGCATCTTGTTTTTTTCCTGTTCCTGGGGACGTTATATTTATCCATATAATGATTCATATAAATGTCAAAAAACAGACAAAAAATCAATAGAGCAAAGAGGTTTCGGCAATTTTATTATACCGGAAAACCCCAGGGGAAAAGGATACAAAAATTTTAAAATCCATGAAATGTTCAGCAGATGAGTCCTTCCTGTGACCATGATCCATGGGGCAGCGTATACCCATGCGGTTTTGCCCATTGACCACCGGCTTGTACTGGGTGGTCAACGGGCAAAATTGTTCTAGGCATGCTTTGAAATGGACATCTGCTGGGATCGTACCCAGGTGTTTTTCAGTAATTTGAAAATATCTGTTGGCATATCGGCGGGTAGGTCCACAAAGGAAAAATCCTGGTTGATATCAACGCTTTTGATGTGCTTGCTGTCAAGGCCAGCTTCATTTGAAATGGCTCCGACAATATCCCCTGCCCGGACACCATGGGTTCGGCCCACCTCGATGCGATACCGCTCCATTCCCTTTTTCAGGGGCATGACCGAAACCGATTGCACCGGGGCTGCTTTTTTGATGGGGGTGGATTCCTTCTTTATAGGGGAAGAACCATCCATTGACTGG
>CAXHYW010000243.1:0-5908 GCA_964021475.1 uncultured Desulfobacteraceae bacterium
AGCCAGGAAAAGCTGTCACAATTGAGTGTTACTACTCAGATGGAACGGCCATGGCCTATGCTGATACAATGGTTTTTTCTCCTGAAAATCTGAAATTGGAACATCAAAACGGGAGAACAGACAAAAATGGAAGGGTCGCTTTCTTTCCTGACACCCCCGGAACATGGCGGGTTATTGTCAGTGATGGAATGGGGCATAAAATTCAGGCCGAGATCCTGGTTGGACCTGGAAATACCCCATCTTTGAAAATCCAGGACCAGGATTCCGCTGGGCAGTCCCGCGCACTATCAGCTGGTATGGGAATCAGCCTGATCTTTAATCTATGTGCTGTTATTGTGTTGATGCGTAGAAAAAACAGCAAGTCTCGGTAACCGATACTTTATATGAAAGAACAACAAATTTCACCATGAACCGCCTCGGCACCCCCGCAGAACAGAATTGCAAAGAAATTGGACCTGGCCCGGCCATCGCTTCATTATCATTTATCAAAAATGCCAACATTGGCATTTTCGATAAATAGATTTAAGCCAGGGTTTTACAATTACCCAGGTGTTTTATTTTTCAAAGGCAAATGACCTGATCCTTAACCCCATGGCCGGGGGAGGCGTAACTCCTGATACCTGTCTTGCTTTGGGCCGCAGGTGCTGGGCCCAGAGTTGATGGAAAAACCTATACATAGTCAAACCGATACAAATCGAAAAAGTTTCCCGTTAAAGTTGAGATCTCAATCATGATATTAAATTAGCCAATATTTTTATTTAAGAAAACAGAGTTTAACCAGGAATAACAGATATTCATGTAAACTTACTATATGCATTGATTTTAGGGTCATAGCGCGATATGGATGTGCCACGTCCGAGGTGGGATTTAAACTATGATTTTTATTGATCCTGGGACAGACAACTCCTAGGTGAAAATATAGGATGTTAAATGGTCTCAATTGCGTTGAATACAAAAGTTAAACATTAGGTTGAAAGATAATACAGAAATATGAATGCAGAAAAACTTAAACTTGAACAGCAGCTCTGGAGCATTGCCAACACTCTACGTGGAAAAATGGGAGCAGATGATTTTCGTGATTATATCCTGGGATTTGTTTTCTATAAATATCTGAGTGAAAAGATGCATACCTATGCGGATAAAATTTTAAAACCGAATGGGATTTTATATGCAGATGTTAATGAGTCAGATACTGAGGGAAAACTATATTTAAAAGAAGTTCGTGAATTTGCCATCGAGACCCTGGGCTATTTTCTAAAACCATCGGAACTGTTTTCCCAGATGGCGCGCCGGGGAAACGGAGATGGAAAACACAAGTTTATCCTGGATGATCTGTCCCGTGTGCTAACCAATATTGCCCAGAGCACAAGGGGGACAGACAGTGAAGAAGAATTTGACAATCTGTTTGAAGATCTGGATCTGACCTCCAGCAAGCTTGGGAGAACAGAGAACTCAAAAAATGAGCTGATTGTGAAGGTGCTCACCCATCTTGAAAACATCGACTTCAGGCTGGAAGATACCCAGGCAGATGTTTTGGGGGATGCCTATGAATACCTGATCGGCAAATTTGCCTCGGGTGCCGGGAAAAAGGCAGGGGAATTTTACACCCCCCAGCAGGTGAGCATGGTATTGGCAAAACTGGTGACCACGGGCAAGGAAAAATTAAAATCCGTCTATGACCCCACCTGCGGGTCAGGTTCTCTGTTGTTGCGGGTATCCAAAGAGGTAAAGGAGGTGGGCCGTTTCTACGGGCAGGAGAGCAATCCCACAACCTTCAACCTCTGCCGCATGAATATCATTATGCATGATGTCCATTACAGCAAATTTGATATTAAGAATGAAGATACCCTGGAACATCCCCAGCATCTGGATGAACGGTTTGAAGCCATTGTGGCCAATCCCCCGTTTTCAGCCCAATGGAGTGCCAGTTCCATATTTCTCACAGACGACAGGTTTTCAGATTTCGGCAAGCTTGCCCCGGCCAGCAAAGCAGACTTTGCCTTTGTCCTGCACATGGTTCACCAATTGGCTGATGACGGGCAGATGGCGGTTGTTCTGCCCCATGGGATTCTTTTCAGGGGAGCTGCCGAAGGCCATATCCGAAAACATCTGATCAAAGAAAAAAATGTCCTGGATGCGGTGATTGGACTGCCCCCCAATGTCTTTTACGGCACCGGTATTCCCACCTGTATTCTGGTGATGAAAAAAGACCGAGGCAAAAATTCCAATAATATCCTTTTTATTGATGCCAGCCAAAATTTTGAAAAAGTCAAAACCCAGAACCTTCTGCTGCCGGACCATATTGATAAAATCATCAACACTTATCGAGACCGAAAAACGATAGATAAATACAGCTATGTCGCCCAGATGGATGAAATTGCAGAGAATGAGTATAACCTAAACATCCCCCGGTATGTGGACACCTTTGAAGAAGAAGATCCAGTTGATTTGAAAGCGGTTGTGGCGGAGCTTAAAACCCTTGAATCCGAAATGGCTGATATTGATCAAGAGATCCTTGCCAATTGTAAAGAGCTGGGTATTGATGCACCGGTGTTTGAGGGTGGTGGCAAGTGAAACCTGCTGAAAAATTGATGCCTGAGTTGCGGTTTTCTGTGTTTAAAGGGAACTGGAAAATATCAGAAATGGCTAAACATACTTTATCAAGTGCATTTGGCCCTCGTTTTTCATCCGAATTATATGCGAGGACCGGTAACATCGTAACGCTACGCACTACTGACATGGATGATGAAGGGAATCTTTGTTTTGATAACGCACCATTAGCCGTTTTAAATGAAAAAAAATTTCAAGAACACCTATTGCAGAAGAATGATTTGGTTGTTTCAAGAAGCGGCACGATAGGTATCACTGGTATCTTTGAGAAGTATAAACTGCCAGTTTTACCAGGAGCATTTTTAATAAGATTTAGGTTGTCAGAAAAGACTTTAAATCCAAATTTTGTACAACTTTATTTTAATAGTCAAAAGGGGCGCAAAAAATTATTAAAACTTTCAGCCGGCGGTGTTCAAAAAAATCTTAAGGGCAGTAGCATTTTAAAAATGTTACTGAATATACCCACGCTCCCTGAACAACAAAAAATAGCCTCGTTCCTTTTGGCCGGGGATAAAAAAATCGAGAAGCTGACCCGGAAAAAGGATTTGCTTGAAAAATACAAAAAAGGGATGATGCAAAAGATTTTCTCTCAGGAGATTCGTTTTAAGGACGAAAATGGAAAGGATTTTCCGGATTGGGAAATGGTTATGTTGAATTCAATATACCCCAGAATTAGAAATGGTTTTGTTGGTACAGCCACTCCTTATTACGTTGAAAATGGTATAAAGTATTTACAAGGTAAAAATATAAAAAATAATAAAATCAAAGAAGATGGCCTTATCTTCATCAGTAATGATTTTCATTTAAAAAATGTGAAATCTAAATTAAGAACAAACGATATAGTAATGGTTCAATCGGGACATGTTGGTGAGTGTGCTGTTATTTATGAAGATTTTTCTGGTTCAAATTGCCATGCTTTATTAGTCTTAACACCAAATAGTGATATTGTTTCTAAATTTTATATTTATTATTTTTATAGCCCCTTAGGTAGAAAAAACATCTACACCATTAAAATTGGAAATACAATCGAACATATTCTTTCAAGTGACTTGAAAAAAACAAAGGTGCCAACACCTACGTTTAGGGAACAAAAAAAAATAGCAACTTTTCTATCAAACATAGACAAAAAAATACAAAACGTACAAACCCAGTTAACCCAAACCCAAGCTTTTAAAAAGGGGTTATTACAAAAGATGTTTGTATGAGCAGACAAGCAGAAGCGATCTTAGAAAAGAAATTAATCGACCAGCTCAAATCCCAGGATTATGAGGCTGTGAAGATTCATGATGAAAAGGCGCTTCTGTCCAATCTGAAAACCCAGCTTGAAAGACACAACACTATACAGCTTTCTGACAAAGAGTTTGCTGTTATCACCAATCACCTGTCCAAGGGCAATGTGTTTGCAAAGGCCAAAATCCTGCGGGACCGGTTTCAATTTACCCGGGACAATGGTGACTCTGTCTGGATCGGTTTTTTTAATTCAGATGATTGGAACAAAAATCTGTTCCAGGTCACCAATCAGATCACCATGGACGGTGTGTATAAGAATCGGTATGATGTGACGCTTTTGGTCAACGGAATCCCCCTGGTCCAGATTGAACTCAAGCGACGGGGCCTGGAGCTCAAAGAGGCATTTAACCAGGTCAACCGGTATCACCGCCATTCTTTCTGGGCAAACGCGGCCATGTTTCAATATGTTCAGATTTTCGTGATTTCAAACGGGATAAACACCAGATACTATGCCAACAACAAAAAACAATCCTTTAAACAGACCTTTTTCTGGGCAGATGTCCATAACCGGAATATTACAGAGCTCAGCAAATTTACAGCCTCTTTTTTGAACCAGGGCCATCTGGGCAAGATGATTGCCCAGTATATTGTGCTTAATGAGACCTACAAGATATTGATGGTGTTACGGCCCTACCAGTATTTTGCCACTGAAGCGATTATTGCTCACGTACGAGAGCAAAGGCCCGGCAACGGATATATCTGGCACACCACAGGTTCAGGAAAAACGCTCACCTCATTCAAGGCCAGCCAGATCATCATGGACATGCCCGGCGTCCATAAGGTAGTGTTTGTGGTGGACCGCAAGGACCTGGATTACCAGACCATCAAAGAGTTTAACAGTTTTCGCAAAGGCAGTGTGGACGGAACCGACCGGACAAAGGTGCTGATCGATCAGTTTCTGGACCGATATGTGGATAAATCAGGCGAAGCCAAACATACAAAGCTGATTGTCACCACCATCCAGAAGCTGAACCATGCCATCCAGAAACAAAAGTATCTATCGCAGATGGAAGGGCTCAAAGATAAGCGAATGGTGTTTATCTTTGATGAGTGCCACCGCAGCCAGTTTGGGGATACCCATAAACGGATTACCTCCTTTTTTGAAAACTACCAGATGTTCGGGTTCACCGGCACCCCCATATTTGCCGACAATGCCCATAAAAACATACTGGGCAAGCGCACCACCAAGGATCTATTCGGGAAAAGGCTGCATGAATACACCCTGGTCAATGCCATCAAGGATGAAAATGTCCTGAAATTTAAAATCGAATATATCGGGCGATACAGGCAGTCGGGGAACACCATCATTGATATCGATGTTGAGGATATTGATACCCGAGAGGTGCTGGATTCTCCAGACCGGCTTGAAAAAATAGTGGATTATATGATCCAATATCATGATCAAAAAACCCATAACAGGGCATATTCAGCTCTTTTTGCTGTTAGCAGCATCGACAACTTGATTACTTATTACGACCTGTTCAAGAACAGGATAAAGAAGGGGGAAACCGATTTAAGAATTGCCGGTATTTTCACCTATGGTGCCAATGAAGAGAGCAAGGATGCGAACGGCCATATTGCCGGGGAAGATTCTTTCCAATATTTAAAGGTTGCAGAAGAACAAAGTGCTTACAAGGCCAATGGCATGGCTGAAAGTCATTCCAGGGAAAAGCTGGATGCCATGATTACCGATTATAACGCGCTTTATGGTACAAGCTGCTCCACCCGGGACGGAAGATTGTTTGACAATTATTCAAAAGATATCAGCAAACGCCTTAAAGAACAGGAACAAGACAGTTGCCAGGACACATGGAGCGCATTATTATTCAAACCCGGCAAAGTGGCTTATGAATATGCCAATGGGGCTCGCACGCGCTATTCACCGCCCATCCGGGTTTATCTTGTTATCAGCTTCATGTTTTTCGGTTTTCTCGCCTTCACCCAACCCGATCTATTCGCAGTGTCGTTACAGCCTAAACCCGAGAATGTCGGGGAAGTAAACACTGAC
>CAXHYW010000244.1:0-5875 GCA_964021475.1 uncultured Desulfobacteraceae bacterium
CTGCTGGGGTCTCCATAAAAAAAGATGCCTACCAAAAAAGTGCCTGCAGCCCCGATTCCGGTCCAGACGGCATAGGAAGTCCCCATGGGGATCTGTTTCTGGGCCATCCACAACAGGGCACCGCTGATAGCCATAAATATCACCGCCATAATGATCCCCATGATACGGGTATTTTCATTCCCCGCTATTTTCAGGCCAACGGGCCAACCAATTTCAAACAATCCTGCCAGTGTTAAATATACCCACGCCATTTATGGTACCCTTAAAAAAATATTTGAATTTAAACGTTGTTTTGCTATATCCCGTTTTATCGGGTTTCTATCCGGTTTTTATCCGAATTCCCTGGGTTTCCATGTACTGATTCAGGCGTTCCATAAACGCTTGTCGTTCTTCTTCAGGGGCAAAAAGGAAAAATTTTCCCAGGCTTCGCTGAACCCGCATGAGATCGATGAGAAAATTATAAATGGAATTGGAGGCCAGCTGGTCCGCCACCAAAGATTGGTTCTGGGCATCAATCAGGTCAATGATGGATTTGATTCCCCGTACATAGGAATCGGTGACCAGGGTTAAATTGCGATTGGCTGATTCAGCGGCATCCATTGTCAGGCGAATACTTGGATAGGAGGCCCGAATCAGGTAAACCGAATTTAAAACCAATTTTTCAATACTGTTGGAAGTGGCCTGGCGTTGGTAGTTCAACCCGGTCAATTCAAGTTCTGATCGTTTCAAGGTGGCATTCTTTCCACCGCCGGAAAAAAGGGGGAGGGAGAGCATGACACCGGCAGTCCAATTGGTATCGTCATTGGTTGGTAAATTGATTCCACCCAATGAAGGGGCACTTGTTCCCGCTCCCCCCTTGCTGAAGGTTTCGGTGACATCCCCAAACAAGGAGACCGATGGCAGCCAGAATTCCCTTTTTGCCAATAGAATCGTTCTTTCCTGGGCGGATATGGCTGCTTCCAATTGTTGCAGTTCCGGCGAAATCTCCAATCCCTCCTGGACCAGAAACTTACGCAGGATGTTCAATTCATGGGGATTGTCCATGTAGGCAAGCATTTGGCGGTTGGGCAGGATGCTTAAGGGGTCTTTAAAGTCGTTTTCTTCAACCGAGAACATCTCACTTAAGGGGCGATTGAGAACCCTATTAACCGTGCTGATGGTATTTAGGGATACGGATTCGGCAATGAGAACCTGGCGGCGGCTTTCGGCGAGCTGGCTTTCCCAGCGATAGACCTCTTCGGGGCCGGCAGCCCCGATGGACACTCTGATCTGGGCGCGTTCCAGGTTTTTTCGGGTCAACTTTAAGTTTTCTTTTTGGATGCGTTCGATACGCTTGGCCTTGAGAACATCCAGGTAGGCTATGGATGCGGCCTGGACAACGTCCAGTTCAACGGCATTACGCCCCTGTTCCCTGGCGGTTTGACCCAATTGTTCAATGGAATAGTTGGCCCATACTTTGTCGGAATAAACCAATTGGCTAGCTGAAACAGATCCGCTCCACATGTTTTCAGGTTGTGCACCCAGGGATGCCGCCGCCCTGTCATCGTCAATCACCCTGGCCTGGCTACCGATTCCCACCTGGGGCAATAATGCGGATTTGGCCTGTTGCACCCGCTGGAGACCTGCCTGGACCTGTTGGTCTGCCACGGCCAGGTCCGGGTTGGCCTGGCGGGCTTCGGCGATGGCCTGGTAGATGTTCAGCTTGCGCGTAACGCTGGTATCTTCTTCATTGATCAATTCAGCTTCCGTGAGAATTCCCCACCCGGGATAGACACCAATGGCACGGGCCGTGGCCATGTTGATGGATAGTTTTTCTCCCTGGGGAAAGGTGGTTTGTAAGTTTTCAGCCTTGTTGCCATCCAAAAATTCCTGGACATTAACGGCAATGCTCCGGGCCATGTGTTCTTTGCCGTCTTCGGAAATAATGCTGGTCAGCAGACCTTTTTCCACATCCTCTCTCCCCCGGAAGGAGAAACTGGGTAATTTTTTGATCATCAGGCCATGGATCAGTTTTTGGAATTCATTTTCCGACAGCCGGGGCAGCAAAGAGACAAAGACCGCATCTGTATTTTCCGGGATTTGCTCCAGGGCTTGTTGAACCGTTGTTTCCACCTGGACGACCGTTATATCCAAAGAAAATTCATTGGCCAGTTTTTGTTTAAGTGCCTTTAATTGGGGGATGGAACGCACCTGCAATCCGTCTGCCAGGAAAACAACCCGGCTGAAGGGGGCGATATCCAAAAAAGCCTGAAATGCACGATTAAAATCAGAAAAGGTGTTGATATAGTTCAGGTTATTGACACCAGAGGTTCCCTTTCGGGAGGGTAGATTTTGGGTTTGGGCATCAATTACGTTGGCAGCAATGACCGGTTTTAGAAGGTTAGGTCGTTGGCAAACTTCATTGGTGGTGACCCCTCCCAGTGTCAGAACAAGATCGATTTGTTTTGATGAAAGGAGGGTGTCCAGATTCTGTTTTATTTGGTTTATATCATATTCGCCTGAAAGTTGTTGGCTTTCTGGGAATATCACCTGGTGTTCCCCCTGGGTAACATGGAGAATCTCTTCTTTAACCAGGTCGATACTTCCGGGAAAACGAGGGGAATTTCCATCAAAGGCAATGCCAATCCGAATCGTTTTTGCCTGGGCCTGGGTACTTAAAAAGACCATGGAACAAACAAAGATCAGTCCAAAGGAAAGAATCGGTCTAAAAAAACGAATCAGTCCAAAAGACAGTTCAAAAGACCGTATAAAAGACCGTATAAAAAATAGGGTGGGCCAGCACAATTTCATAAAACTTAACTCCTATTATGGTTAGCTCTGTTTGGTTAGGCTTTGATCTTAAAAAAAGTGGCGTAGAGTGTTGGCACAAACACCAGGGTCAGGACAGACGCAAATCCCAGCCCAAATACAATGGTCACGGCCATGGAAACAAAAAAGGCATCCATGAACAGCGGAATCATTCCCAGCATGGTGGTTGCGGCCGCCAGCATCACCGGTCGCATCCTGCTGACGCCTGAGTCCACCACCGCCGCGAAGTGATCTTTGCCTTCCCGGATCTCCAGGTCAATCTGGTCAATGAGCACGATGGCATTTTTGATCAGCATGCCGGCCAGGCTCATCAGTCCCAGCAGGGCCATGAATCCAAAGGGTTGTTTTAGCAGCAGCAGACCCAGAACCACACCGATGAGGGAAAGGGGGACGGTGAGCCAGATAATCAAGGGTTGCTTGAAGGCATTAAACAAAAAGATCACTGCCAGAATCATCATCCCAAAATAGATGGGGATGTTCGCGGCAAGCTTTGCCGTGGCATCGGCGCTATCTTCAGCCTCTCCCCCCCAGGCCATGAAGTATCCCGGATGGCCCTTGATGGGAATCATGTCGTCATATTTAATGGGAATGGTTTTGGCCGTGTATTTTTCAGGCGGAACCGTTTTTCCCAGATAAGCTAGGGTATCCGCTTTCAAGGCCTGTTCCAGCTTGGGCTTGATGCGGGTGAGCAGATCAGCGGAAAGGCCTTTTCTGGCATCTGCATGAAGTTTGATCATGGAACGGCGGTGCCAGCGGGAGATACGGGCATTTTCAGATTCAGTGGAAAATCCGTCCACCACCTGCTGCAGCGGTATCTTTTTGCCAGCAATGGGACTGTAGATCATCACATCCCGCATGTGTTCCATGGTCAACCGTTCGTTGATAGGTCCCCTTGCGATGATGGGGATCATTTCGATCCCCTCCCGATAGAGACCTGCAGTGGTGCCTGAAAAATTGGATTGCAGGGCCGTGGCGATCATGGGTCTGTCAATGCCCTGGCGACGGGCTCTGTCCTCGGCAATAACGGGTTGAACAACCTTTACCCTGGCACCCCATTCACTGCGAACGGCCTTGGCATCAGGGTCAGCCGCCATGATGGCCATGGCTTCCTCTCCCAGTTTCCGTAGAATTTTCGGGTCCGGGCCGTTTATACGGAACTGGATCTTTCCCCCTTCTCCGGGGCCTAATGTGAATTTTTTCACATTGACGGTTACGTCGGGAAACATTTTGTCCAGGTCATCCTGGACCTTATGATAAATTTTTTCGATGATATCGTAGTCTTCAACCTCCACCATTAGACTACAGTATTGGGTTGAGGCATCCACCGGAACACTATAGGTCAGCAGAAATCGGGAATGACCGGAACCCACGGCTGATGCCACAGATTTTACCCCGTCAATATTCAGCAGATAGTCTTCCATTTTGGCCACACCTTTTTCGGTTTCCCGGATGTGATTGCCCTCTCTAAATTGGCATTCCACCTGGAATATAGGGCTTGTGGACGGGGGAAAAAACATATTGTCCAGATAGCCGAATCCAAAAAGGGAGGTGGCAAACATGCTAACCACAGCCGCAATGGTGATCCAGCGAAACCGGATGGCCATGATCAGAATTTTCCGGTAGGCCTGGTAGAATTTACCGGCGTAGGGATCAGCTGTTGGCCCGTTCCCCTTGGATTTTTTCCCCAGCACGAACAGTTTGGTTACCAGGGGGGTGATGGTCACGGCGGTGATCCAGCTCAGGGAAAGGGAAATGAGAATAACATAGTAAAGGGAACGGCAGTATTCACCGGTTTGATTGTCCATGCCGCCGATGGAGGCAAAGGCCAGCACGGCAACAGCAGTCGCCCCAAGAAGGGGGATGGAATTTTGTCCCACCACTTCCTTGGCCGCCTGCATCCCGTCCATGCCTCGTTCCATTTTTACCTTCATCCCGTCCACCACCACGATGGCGTTGTCCACCAGCATTCCCAGGGAGATAATCAGGGCACCAAGGGAGATTCGTTCCAGGGTGATGGAATAGTAGCCCATGACCACAAAGGTGGCCGCAATGGTAACCACCAGAACGAATCCGATGATCAGTCCGCTGCGAATCCCCATGAAAATAAGCAGGACGATGATGACAATGATAACAGCCTCCACCAGATTGACAACAAATCCGTCCACGGCTTTTGTGACCATATCAGACTGCATATAGATGGTTCCAAGCTCCATACCCATGGGTATCTGAGCTTGTAATTGCCCAAGGCGCTTTTTAACAGCCTCCCCCATGGTAACCGCGTTGCCGCCCAACACCGTGGATATGGCAATCCCGATGGCAGGATTTCCATTAAAACGTAAAATCCGCGCCGGGGGATCCACATAATCCCTATGGATAGTGGCCACGTCCCGCAGGTAGATCAGTTTGCCTTG
This sequence comes from uncultured Desulfobacteraceae bacterium, assembly GCA_964021475.1. GTDB lineage: Bacteria > Desulfobacterota > Desulfobacteria > Desulfobacterales > Desulfobacteraceae > NBML01. The sequence goes on from CAXHYW010000244.1 coordinate 5,220, forward strand.
CTTGCTGGCAATGAACAGTTCTCCAAAATCTTTTTCAGACTGAAAGAGACCGCTGGGAAAGATGGGGATGTACTCACTGCCGATCTGGATTCTGCCAGCATCGGAGGGCAGGTTTTTCGCCCCCAGTGCATCAAAAATCTCCTTCCGGGTGATGTCCAGAGCCGCCATTTTCTCCCGGGACATTTCCACGTAAACGGCCTCGTTCTGTTCTCCGTAGAAAACCACTTTTTTGACATCGGTCACCGTTACCAGTTCCCGTTTGAGCAGTTCCGCTACCTTTTTGAGTTCTGCGTAGGAGTAGCCCTGTCCGTACAGGGCATAATACACCCCGAATACATCACCAAAATCATCGTTGATGATAGAGGGACCGGCGCCCGGGGGTAGTTCCGGCTGCACATCATAAATTTTGCGACGCATCTCATCCCAAACTTGAGCAATGGTGAACTTGTCATAGTGGTCCTGGAGCTTGACCTTGACCGTGGACAGCCCCCGGGAAGAATAGGATTCCACCCGCTTGAGCTGGCCCATCTCCTGGATGGCCTTTTCGATCCGCTCGGTCACATCCTCCTGTACCTCCTGGGGGGAGGCGCCAGGATAGGACGTGATGACAACGGCATCCTTGATGACAAACTCGGGATCTTCCAGGCGGGGCAGGT
>CAXHYW010000245.1:0-5826 GCA_964021475.1 uncultured Desulfobacteraceae bacterium
GGTTTTTGTGTAGGGATGACGGGGAGAGCCAAACACCTCTTCACGGGTTCCCATCTCCACAATCTGTCCCCCATACATCACACAGATATCCTTACACACAGATGCTACCACGGCAATATCATGGGAAATAAAAATCAAGCCCGTATTCATGGCCTTTTGAATCTGTTTGATTTCTTTGAGTATCTGGTCCTGGACAATGACATCAAGGGCGGTGGTGGGTTCATCGGCAATGATAAGCTTTGGGTTGCAAGCCAAGGCCATGGCAATGATCACCCGCTGTTTCATGCCTCCGCTGTATTCATGTGGAAAATCTTTCATCCTGGCCCGGGGAATTTCAACCAGATCGAACAATTCATTTATCCTGTTTTCCAGATCAACACTCGAAATATCAGGCGTATGGGTCACAATGGCTTCGATCACCTGTTCATCCACCCGCATAACCGGATTCAAAGCATTCATGGCGGCCTGGAAAATCATGGCAATTTCTTTACCCCGGACTTTTCGCCATTGGTTTTCGGTCAATTGGGTCAAATCATTATTTTGAAATCCGATACTGCCGCCGAGGATGCGTGCATTATCCGGCAAAAGTCCCATCAGCGTCATGCCGATGGTGGTTTTCCCGCACCCGGACTCCCCCACAAACCCCAAGGGCCGCCCTTTTTCAAGGTCAAAGGAGATATTATCCACGGCTTTGAGCATTCCGTTTTTTGTCTGGTAACCAATGCTCAGGTTTTTTATGGATAGCAATGTCATTTTTCTTAAGACTGTCCCTCCTTTCTCAACCGGGGATCAAGGACTTCGTCCATGGCACGACCCAGCAGATAAAACGCAAGTGTTAACAGGGAAATACTAAGTCCTGGCGGAATCAGCCAATAGGGTGCCTGGAACATATGTCCTGATTTCCAGACCCATTGGAGCATCATTCCCCAACTGACCTGGGAAGGATCTCCAAATCCCAGAAAAGACAAGGCGGCTTCCACAAGGATGGCCGAGGTTACCCGAAAGGTCATGTATAAAAATGCCAGGGGCAGAACATTGGGCATGATATGCCTGAAAATAATCCGCAAGTGGGAGGCACCGGCTACCTTAGATGCTTCAATAAAGGGACGCTTCTTCAAAGAAAGAGTCTGGGATCGAATCACCCGGGAAACCGCGGGCCAGCGCATGATGGCAATGATAAATACAATGATCCAGATATTAAATTGACCGAACAGGGAGGATAGAATCAATAAAATGACCAAAGAAGGCATCACCATTATGATATCGGCCATGCGCATCAAAAAGGTATCCACCATTCCCCCGGCATATCCTGAAACCATTCCCACCACCGTCCCAATGACAATACTGAAAAAAGCACTGGATAACCCCACAATGAAGGCCACCTTTGCCCCTTCCAGCAGCTGGGCAAACAGATCCCGTCCCACATTGTCAGTTCCCAGAAAATGAGTCAGGCTAGGCCCTGTGGAAACCTTGATATTGGGATCAATTCCGGTCATGGGGTCATACATGGGGTTAATATAGGGAACAAAAAAAGAGGCCAGGGCCATGACCATGAACACAAACAAAATAAACACCCCTGTTTTTCCCAGGGGGTTTTGAATAAAAATCTTCCAACCCTTTAAAAATCGTTGTATATATTGATTTTTCAGCATAATTACACCTTTTAGTCTAGCAATTGCCCATCAATAGGTTATCCTCGGGTCCAGATAGGCATACAGGATGTCCACAACCAAATTGGCCACCAGAACCACAAGGGCGATCAGAAGAAAGCAAGCCTGTGCCAGGGGATAATCATTGTTACTCACCGCAAAAATAAGCTCCCGTCCAATACCGGGCCAGGTAAATATCTGTTCGGTCAAAGCGCCTCCGTTGATGGAAAAAGCCAGACTCAAACCCACACTTGTTACTACCGGCAACATGGCATTCTTCGCCGCATGCTTGTTACGGATCACCCGTTCACTTAACCCCTTGGCTCTTGCGGTAATAATATAATCTTCTCTTAGCACGCTGAGCATGGAGGAACGCATGAGCAAAAGATAAGCCCCAAGGTTAATGATAAAAAGGGTCATCAGGGGCAGGATCATATGGTGAATGATGTCCAGTATCTTCATAAACCAGGAGGCATTTCCCACCCAGAGTTCCGGGGATAAAACACCCCCAAGGGGAAAAAGACCCAGTTTAAAACCCAGCAGCCAGAGCAACAGCAAGGCAAACCAGGGGATAAACAGGGTATAGCAGACAAGGGCGGATATGGACATGATACTGTCCAGCCGACTGCCCTTGTTCCAGGCCGCTATTTTTCCCAAAAAGATGCCGGCAAAGGCGGCTAAAATGGTGGAAGAGGTAAACAATAACATGGTCCACCCCAGCCGTTCCTTGATGATGTTAAAAACAGGTTCTCCATAGTGAAAAGAGACCCCCATATTTCCCGAGCATAAATTCTTCAGATAGATCACATATTGTTCCCAAATGGGTTTGTCCAGGCCCATCTGCTCAATGAGATACCGCATATCCTCGGGGGTCAGCATGGGATCCACCACCTTGGAAATAGGATCACCCGGGGAGAGCCGAAACAAAAAGAACAATGCCGTCATAATCACAAAGAAAATAAGTGCTATTTCAATTAATTTTCCAAAAATATAGGTCTTATTTTTCATTTGTTATTCCGTAGGTTTTACTACACACATGGACCAAATATTACCGATACCGTCTACCTTGGCCACCCATCCCTTAAAGCGTTCATTAAATGTCGCTTCTATGATATGGGGATTGTACAATGGCAGATAAGGGATATCTTCTAAAATCATCTCCTGCATTTTCCAGATGAGCGGTTTTCTTTTTTCAGTATCAACAAGGGTCCGCTGGGCATTGGCAATTTTATCAAACACAGGGTTGTTGTATCCGCTCATATTCCAGCCCCGGGGTTTGTCATTTTTAGAATAAAAGAAGGCTCGCAGATAATCCGGGTCCAGATTAAGCTGGCCGTAACCCAGAATGAAGGCATCAAATTCATGCTTTCCCTTGACCGTATCCAGCAGGGAGGCAAAGGCCATGGGACGGGCAGATGCGGGCATCCCCAATCTCCTTACCCATTCCTGGACCATGGTGCCGGTAAAAGCCCTTTTGGGATCATAGTCGGCGGGGGGGGTCAAAATTACAAATTTTTCCATTTTTTCGCCACTAGGCAGCCGGATATCCGACGGGGCAACAATTTTTCCATCCGGGGTCACCGGAGGCGTATCCCAGGAATAGCCTGCATCGTTAAGCATTTGATAGGCCAATTTAATTCGCTGGTCATGGTCCAGTCCCTGACCGTATTTTTTCACATTGGGATTGTACCAGAAATGATTGCCTGAAGGGACAACCGAATGCATGGGGGTTCCAAAATTCTGTAAAATCCGGGTGAGGATGAACTCCTTATCGATCACCGTGGCAATTGCCTGGCGAAGAATTTTATCATTAAAGGGGGCTTTTCTTAAATTAAAGCCCATATAATACAGGGCACTTTTCTTATTAAAATACAGATCAATATTGGTCTGATCTTTAAGATCCTTAATATAACCCGGCTGAATATCTCCCCAATAATAATCGATATCCCCTTTTTTAAGGGCAAGAATCGCCACATCAGAGGTACCATAAACCCGGAACAAAAGGCTGTCCACATAGGGGCCCAGAACATGGTTGCCGATCTTCTGGCCGCTGCCAAAAAAATACGGATTTTTCTGCATGTGAATATAGGCCCCTTTTTTATACTCCGCCAGGATAAAAGGCCCCATACCCATGGGTTTTTCAATGACATGATCCTGGAGGGAGCGCAGGGGTTTTTCCTTGGCCAAGGCCTCCTTTGCGATTATCTCCCATTCTTTTTTGGAGACGATGGGTGCGGTCATGACCCGGGACATGAAAATGGCAGAGGGTTTTTTCAGATGAAATACAACCGTATGGGCATCGGGTGCTTCAATTTTTTTAATGATATTCCATTTGCTGTAATATCGGGGGATTTTAAAATCAAAAAACAATTGTTTGGTAAACAATACATCTTCACTTGTAAACGATGACCCGTCGGACCATTTTGCCTCCCTGAGCTTCACCGTATACGTCAGGGCCCCGGGATCAAAAACCGGGTCCGCCTCGGCCAGCCAAGGAATAATTTCAAGGGTTTCCGGATGACGATGGTACAGGGGCTGATAAATCTGGGACAAAATCCTGCGGGAATTGGCATCGGTTCCAAGCCAGACATTCAAGGATCGGGGTTCTTCCGGAAGCCCAATTTTCAAAAGCACTTGCTCACTTTTTTTTTGACAGGAGGAAAAAATCCCTGCGATCGCAACCAAAATGACGGTGAGCAACAAAAAAGTAAAATTGAATCTATCCCGCCACTTTAACTGATGTTTCATTGTTTCTTTGTTCTGATGCAATGATTTTCTCCTCGATAAAATCCACAATAGTTGACTCAAGCTTATCATTATTAAACAGGTTGATCCGGGGGATTCCACCGGGACTGACACAATTGACCTCAACCAGTTTATCTCCTATTACATCAATCCCAACAAAATAAAGACCATCTGCTATTAATTTGGGTTTAATTCTCTGACACAATCTTATCTGAGGCTTCGTGAGCACATGTTTAAACGCCGTGGCTCCGGCATGAACATTGGTTCTGAAATCACCGGAAACCGATTTTCTGCCCATGGCCCCCAGAATTTCACCATTGAGCAACAAAATCCTGACATCCCCGTCTTCCTTCACCGATTTCATATACTCCTGAACCATGATGGGCGTCCGTTCCGGATAGGGTTTTCCCGACTGCACATAATAATGGATCAGGGAGTTGAGATTTTCCGGTTCCCGGTTACTCACCTTAATCACCCCGTGCCCGCCGTGACCATGCAATGGCTTTATGACCATGTCACCGCCAAAATCATCAATGATTTTTCTCAACCTTCTGGGATCCCTTGACACGTGGGTTTGTGGAATAATATCCGGGAAATTCAAAAGATAAGCCTTGGAGCTTCCATTCACCTGTCCAGTGGTTTTGTTAACCATAAAAACCTTGTCGCAGACAGGACCTAAAAACTCCATGGTCTCATAGCTAAGGGGAGGATTTTTCCTCAAGAAAAGTACATCCAGGTCTGTTACGGTTTCAAAAATTAATTCTTCATTGTCTAGACATTGAATCAGTCGGGCCCAGTATTGGGTAATGGAAAGATTTTGTTCAACCGTTATCTGACGCATTCTGGCAACCACTTCATTCTTGCGGATATAAATATCGTGGGGCTCTAAAAAATAGACAGAATGTCCGCGCTGATTACATTCATACATGATATAGGCCGTGCTCTCCCAAACCGGATCAATCTGCCGTAAATCATCCATCAGAAACCCAATTTCCATCATAATATTTACACCACTCCTAACTTAAATATTTCCGGGCCAAAACCATTGATATATACGATCATGAAGATGTGTTCTTTTTATGACAACCCGCAGGGATTGTCAAACCCTTAATCAATCTTTAACTGCAATGCCAGGTTCGATGAGAAGTCGCGTCTAACCTGATACAAGTGCTCAAAACACCCACCCGGAAAAATACACAGGTTCATTATTTCATAGCAGTTTGCGTGCCATAAATTTACCAATCCAACAATTGGCAAATTCCAATGCCATATTAAAGGGTTATTGTATTCCAAACTATGGATCTAATAATTTACCATCACGGCCAATGCCAATAAACTTGCTATCCAGCCAACAAAATTGGCGGCAACAAAAGTTTATAATTTTTGCTCATAAATCTTCCAGCTCATCGGTTACCAAGGAATCATCAATAAA
>CAXHYW010000246.1:0-5809 GCA_964021475.1 uncultured Desulfobacteraceae bacterium
CATACGAGATTCTCCGGAGTGACTGGAGTTCAGACGTTTGCTCTTCCGATCTGATTCGGGTATCGTCGTTAGGCAGGGGATTGTCCCGGGAGAAACCATTGTCACAGCCGGTGCTCACTATTTGAAAGAAGATCAGGAAGTCCGTATTCTGGGCAGTTCAGATCCGGAGGTGAAATAATGAGTCTGACAGGGACAGCCATTGAAAAACGCAAAGTGACTTATTTTGTGATTTTTCTGCTCATTGTTGCAGGGATTGGTGCGTTTTTCAGTTTAGGCCAGCTTGAAGACCCTGAATTCACCGTTAAAACAGCTGTCATAACAACGACTTACCCGGGAGCCAGTCCCCTGGAAGTAGAACAGGAAGTCACTGACCGTATTGAGCTTGCTATCCAGGAAATGCCCCAAATAGATTATGTTGAATCCTCTTCCAAAGCGGGATTATCACAGATTTCTGTGGAGCTGAAGGCCCAATATTGGTCTGATCAGCTTCCCCAGGTGTGGGACGAACTTCGTAGAAAAATTCGAAATATAGAGGGTTCCTTGCCTCCGGGTGCCGGCAGACCTGATGTTTCAGATGATTTTGGTGATGTATACGGTTTTCAGCTTACCCTTGTGGGGGATGGATTCTCCAATTCAGAAATGGAAACCTATGCCAAGGAAATTAAAAAAGAATTAAGCCTGGTCCCAAATGTTGCCCGTATCGATCTTTGGGGAGTACAGGAAAGAATTATCTATATTGAAATATCCCAGACCCAGCTTTCAGAATTGGGCCTTACCAATGAGAGTATCAGCAATACCCTTGAACAGCAAAACATGATCGTTGATGCAGGCAGCCTGGACATGAATAAAAAAAGGCTGCGCATTGCCCCCACGGGCGAATTTAAATCACCCCAGGACATCGCTGATCTGCAGATAGCCGCCATTGGGTCGGGAAACAATGAAGAACTGATCCGTATTCGGGATGTAGCAACGGTTATCCAAGGGTATAAATCACCGCCTTCTACTATTATGCACTACAACGGAATGCCTGCCATCGGCATTTCCATTACCAATGTATCCGGAGTCAATGTGGTCAAGGTGGGTCAGGGGATTGACAAACGCCTGGATGAGATCATTGCTGTCTTACCCGTTGGCATTGAAGTCAATCGGATTCACTGGCAGTCTGAAATTGTGGATGATGCGGTCAAGGCGTTTTTAATTAATTTCGGTGAGGCTGTGGCCATTGTCCTGGTTGTCCTGACCATTGCCATGGGATGGCGCATGGGGATTATTATCGGATCCTCACTGATATTAACGATTCTGGCAAGCTTTATTTTGATGGCAATCTTTGGCATTGATCTCCAGCGCATGTCCCTGGGAGCCCTTGTTATTGCCCTGGGTATGATGGTGGACAATTCAATAGTCGTGGCCGACGGTATTGTAAGCAGGATACAGGCGGGCATGGATCGAAAAAAAGCAGCCATTGAGGCGGCATCCCAGCCAGCCATGCCCCTTTTAGGGGCTACTGTAATTGCGGTCATGGCATTTTACCCGATTTTTGCCTCCACAGAAGGGGCGGGTGAGTATTGCCGGACGCTTTTTACCGTAGTCGCCATTTCTCTTCTAGTGAGCTGGTTGATCTCCATGACCATTACCCCCCTCCAGTGCATTGATATGTTACCTAAGATTAAACCCGATGGTGACAATGTCGACCCCTATGGAAGCCGTTTTTATTCAATTTATAAAGGATTGCTGGGCAAGGCCTTAAAGCTACGGATTTTAACAATCGCCAGCCTTGTGGGCCTGCTGTTTGTTTCTTTGATCGGATTTGGAAAATTAGACCAGATGTTTTTTCCGGATTCATCCATGACAAAATTTATGATCGATTATTGGGCGCCTGAAGGAACTCGAATTCAGACGGTTGCCAGTGATTTAAAAAAAGCAGAACAAAAAATTATAGCCGATGAAAGGGTAGATTCAGTCTCCTCATTTATAGGGGCGGGTCCCCCACGGTTTTATCTACCGGTTGATCCGGAATCCCCCTACCAGTCCTATGCACAATTGATTGTGAATGTTAAAAATTTTAAGGATATTAACGGGTATCTAAGAGAACTGGACGCCTGGTTTAAACTCGAATACCCCCAGGCCCTTGTCCCCATACGGCCCTATGGGGTTGGGCCCAGCAATACATGGAAATTTGAACTTCGAATCAGCGGTCCTTCCAATGCGGATTCAAAAACTCTTAGAACAATTGGCCAGCGCATTGTTTCCATTGTTCAGCAGGATCCGCTTTGTGCCGTGGCCCGAACCAACTGGCGACAACAGGTCCAGAAGGTGGTTCCTGAATACAACCAGGAAAGGGGCCGCTGGGCAAATATTACCCGCCAGGATATTGCAGACACCACTAAGCGTGCCTATGATGGATTGTCCATTGGTATTTACAGGGAAAAAGATGATGTAATCCCCATTGTTATGCGGCATAAAGATGAAGAAAGAAAATCCGTTAGCAATATAAATATTCTCCAGGTGCAGCCAAAATCTTCCACCTATACCATTCCCCTTTCCCAGGTGACAGATAAGATAAAAGTAGCATGGGAAGACCCCTTGGTATGGCGTAGGGATCGCCGCCCCACCATTACCATTGAAGCAAATCCCATTTTTGGAGTGACCCTTCCTGCGCTTCGATCCAGTGTGTTGGATAAAATCAATGAAGTAAAACTTCCTCCGGGTTATACCATGGAATGGGGGGGAGAATATGAGGATACGGTCAAATCCCAGGCATCATTAATCCCGGGAATGGTTCCTGCCCTGGCCATTGTGTTGCTCATCATCGTTCTCCTGTTTAATGCCTACAGGCCGCTGATGATCATTTTGTTCACCGTTCCCTTTGCACTCATTGGTATAGTGGCAGGACTGCTGCCCACGGGGACCCCCTTTGGGTTTTTGGCACTGCTTGGGGGCATGAGCCTTGTCGGCATGATGATAAAAAATGCGATTGTGTTGCTGGATCAGATTAATATCGAATTGGCAGCCGGAAAATCACCCTATAAGGCGGTTATTGAATCAGCACTTTCCCGCCTCCGACCGGTTGTCCTGGCTGCTGCCACAACCGTGCTGGGTGTTATTCCCCTACTCCAGGACGTATTCTGGGTGGGAATGGCCATTACCATTATGGCAGGCTTAACCTTTGGCACCATTCTTACCATGATCGTGGTCCCTGTTTTTTATTGCATGTTTTATAAGATCAAACAGGAGTCATAAGAGGCACGCAAATACCCTAGGAATAGAATGCATAAAACTAAAGCCGGTCCTTAATAAAGACCGGCTTTTTTGGGGTTAAGTGGAAAGGTAAATGTCATGATGCAAGCAAGGAATAGAATGAACTTCTCGGCAGAACCTGTCTTTTCTCGATAGTTTTGAAACCACAATCCATAAATAATCTTTCAAGAGATTCAAGTTCAGGAACTGGCGTAACCCCTTTTAATGAACAGTTTACAAAATTTAAATTCGCTGCAACTGGATCGTTTCCATGGCTACGAGTGGTTGTGATGAGCCAGCAAGATTGGAGCGAAACGCAGGCTGTTTTCTACCTCAATTGATAAGTTATACTTTGTACAGTCCAATATTTGAGAACCATTCAATTGCTTCTTTAATTGAGATAAAAAAACGTTGATCAATTACATCAGTATCCAAATGTTGGTAATATCGATTACTTTGATATTTTTTTAATTCGCTTTTACCAATAATTGTTGATTCATATCGTTGATTATTTTCCATACACCAAATCATGAAATCTGCAATAATTGTTTCGGTTTCCGGAGTGCCCAACTCCCATTTTGTTGCATCAATCAGAACTCCCCAAGGTGAAGTGTTTAACTTCGCAGTAAGGGTTTTTAAAACATCAACATACTCTTTTGCTGTATCCTCGTTCCAAGCGCCTATAACTTTTAATTCAACGACACGCCCGACTATCTTTATTTCAAACTCACCGTGATGGTTCATCTCAATCCTTTTTAACGTTTAGCAGAGATATAATAGTTCCCAAAAAGTGGGAAAGGTAGGGAACTGGGAATATGACCTTGTAAATGATTCATTCTGGGGGTCTGATCAAACCAAACAGATCTATGGATTTGAATTAAAAAAAGAAGATTTAACCATTGATGAGGTTGAAAACCGCATCAAAGGAAAAGATCGGGTCCATCAGGCTCTAATCGATTTAATCGAAAAAAATGAACCCTACCATCTTGAGTTTGAGATTCAACCGGTTCCCGGACAAAAACCCAAAACCATCCGGTCGATTGCTGATCTAATCAGAGATGAAAAAGGGTCACCGATTAAAGTTATCGGCGTTATTCAGGATGTCACAGCCTCAAAAAATGCAGAAAAAGAAAAAATAAGTTTAGAACAGCAATTAATACAAGCTCAAAAAATGGAAGCGATCGGCAGACTTGCCGGTGGGGTCGCCCATGACTTCAATAACATGCTGAGCATTATTCTGGGGAATACGGAAATTGCCCTTCAAGATTTGGATGAAACAGACCATCGGAAATCAAATTTAAGGGAAATCTATAAAGCGGCACAGCGCTCAACCAATCTGACAAAGCAGTTGCTGGCATTTGCACGCAAACAGACGATTGATCCCAAGATACTAAATCTGAACCAAGTCCTTGATGATATGCTTAAAATGCTAAAACGTCTGATCGGAGAGGACATTGATTTGACCTGGAAGCCTGCCCAAAATCTGTGGTCTTTAAAAATAGACCCCTCCCAAATCGACCAGATATTGGCAAACCTCTGTGTTAATGCCAGGGATGCAATCAAGAATGTAGGTAAAGTTACTATTGAGACAAACAATATTTCCTTTGATGAAGCCTATTGCAAAGAACATGTGGGTTTTAATCCCGGTGATTATGTAATGATAGCCTTCAGTGACAATGGCTCCGGTATGGATAAGCAAGTCCTTGATAAACTTTTTGAACCCTTTTTTACCACCAAAGGTGTCGGCCAAGGAACCGGTCTTGGGCTGGCAACAGTCTATGGCATTGTAAAACAGAACAATGGCTTTATAAACGTTTACAGCGAGCTCGGTGAAGGGACTACTTTTAAAATCTACCTTCCTGTTCACTCTATTCCAGCAGTTTCCAACCAAAAAAATTTTACGAAAACATCCTTGACAGGTAATGAAAGAATCCTCTTGGTGGAAGATGAAAAGGCTATTTTAAGGATGACCAAGATGATGCTTGAGCGACTTGGCTACACTGTATTAACAGCTTCTACGCCGAATGAAGCTATATCAATTGTGGAAGCCTCCAATTTTAATGCAATTCATCTGATTATAACGGATGTTATCATGCCTGAAATGAACGGACGAGACCTGTCGAAAAAACTGCTCCGCCTGAACCCTGACCTTAAATGTTTGTTTATGTCGGGATACACTGCCAACGTTATTGCTCATCACGGTGTCCTGGATACAGGAGTTCAGTTTATAAACAAACCATTTTCAACACAAGATCTGGCCACAAAAGTGAGAGAGGTGCTGGATGAGGCCAAAGGTGTGACCTTTTGATTTATTATCCTATTTCAAAGGTCGTTGAATTCCATATATTTTAAGAATATCAGATAAAATCTCAATTGTTCCGGACTGAAAATATTTCCAGACTCAATCCTTGTTAACTTCTGTGGCCTCAATGGATAAATACTGATATAGGTAAAACCTGTTTCATAAATGAAACAATAAATGTATTTTAAGGTTTAAAAAATTTAACTATTAAGGAAACAATCCATGGGCCTGCTCAATCTTCTGCTCAAAGATCCGCTTGCGTTCATCCTC
>CAXHYW010000247.1:0-5805 GCA_964021475.1 uncultured Desulfobacteraceae bacterium
TTTGCGCAAGACCGGATGACCCAGTTGGGCGATTTGTAATAGTTTGGCCATGATGATTCATCTCCTTGTGTGTTTTTATTTGCCCAGGCAGAGCTGTCTGACCTGGGCATTTTCCAGGAGTTCCCAGCCGGTTCCGGTAAGGCGGCTTCTGATAACCGTCGACCAGGCTTATCACTATAGTGATGGCTCTGTACTTAATGAAACCGGAGGCTATGTTGTAGCCCCCGAATCTGAAAAAGCGGAACTCTCTGATAATGTTTTATACTTCCCATTGAGAGTCACGTGCAATGATTATTGTGAAATCCCAATGATAATTTTTGAGGCTACACCGGAGGGCCATGAATTTGGGTGTGATGCAACTGCCAGTGAATGTATGTTTGAATCAACCTGCCTGGTCGATTGCCATGAAGGATTTTCTCCTTGCCCCCCCCCCCCCAGATCCAAGGATGATAAGTGGAAAAATGGCCTTCTACACCTCTGTTTATTGCTTTATCTGTTGGTTTGCATAACGGTACATGGCTTTCCACAGTGCCTGTACCATCTGCTTGTTGGGATTGTCATGTCTCACCAGGATACCCATCTCCCGGATTAAAGGAGGAGCACCAAAGGGGGTACATGAAACAAGGTCGTGGTCCTTGGGCTTTAGGTAGGATTCAGGGATGATACCGGTACCCATGCCATGCTTGACCATGAGCAGAATACTGGAGTATGAATCCAATTCCATTGATGTTTTAACCGAGATGCCCCGTTTTTTAATTTCCCTGTCAATCATGGTTTCAGAGAGCAAGGGGGCAAACCGCAAATACGGTCCTTGGCTTAAGAGTTCTTCATCGGTTTTCATTTTCAATCCCGGACGGGATATCACGTAAAATCGCTCCATGGAGTATGGCCGCCAGAATAAACCCTTGGGGATCTGTGCCGGTTCAACACAGATGCAGGCATCCATTTCATTCTTGTCTACCTTTTCAACCAGGTGCCGGGTAACACCGCCGGCATTTATCAGCATAACAACCAGCTTTGAATGCTTATCTTGCAGGGAGTTAAGGGCGTTGGCCAGAACATCGGTCATACTGCTTCGAATATAACCAATGACAAGCTTGCCGACATACTCCTTTTGAGTTTGGGCCTCCTGGTATTCCTGCCAGAGTTGAAGTATCTTTCGTGCTGTGGTAACCAATTCCACACCTGCATTTGTCAAGGTTGCAGGACGGCTAGACCGGTCTAACAACTTGGTTCCCATATTGATTTCAAGCTCTTTGAGCTGTTGGCTGACAGCTGATTGTGTCAGGTTGACTATTTTTGAAGCTCTGGTAAAATTACCCACCTCTGCCACGGTAACCAATGTCCTAAGTTTATTGAGGTCCACAATCAAATTTCCTTATTTTAAGAGGCTCATCTGTTTATCTGCTTGATTATACTATTAGGATATCTGATATTAATTATGAAATCAATTAGTTTTACTTTTATAATAAAATATGGTTACTTCTTGAAAAATTAATTTTTGTTAAAGGTGAAAATTCAATGAAGCGAGGTCTGACAGAAAGAGGATAACAATATTATATTTTAATCGTATCAAACAAGTTGAAAAAAGGAGAAAAACAATGAAAAGCATTTTAAAGCCTATGGTTATCGCAGTGATATCTATTATGATAGCGGGTACAGTAGCCATGGCAGGCAATTTCCCCCAAAAAGATATCCATATAATTGTTCCTTTTAAGCCCGGTGGTGCGGTGGATACCACATCCAGAATTATTGCCGAATATGCTAAAAAGCATCTGACTGGTATCAAAATGAAGGTTGAAAACCGCGCCGGCGGTGGTGGTGTTGTGGGGCAGACCTTTGCCGCCATGGCAGCTCCGGACGGATATACGATACTTGCAATGACCAGTTCGGTTGTGACAAATCCAAAATTAAAAATGGTTGAGTATAAAGTGTCCGATTTTCAGCCGGTGGCGCTCTATACAATGGACCCCGAGGTTATTGCGGTTTCAAGCAAATCACCGTTCAAGACCATTGAAGATTTCATCGCAAAAGCCCAGAATACCACCCTTACCATGGCCGAGGCCGGTGTCGGCACCTCTCATCACCTGTCTGGACTTGCTCTTGTTGACAAGGGGGGGCTTAAGTTGAATTTTATCCATACCAAAGGCTTTGGTTCCCAGTTACAGGCTGTTCTTGGCGGTCATGTTGATGGCGCTTTATGGCCCTATGGTGAAGCAAAATCCCATGCAGATTCAGGTGCTATCCGGATTATAGCCGTCGCCTCCAATGGCCGCATGGAGAGCGCTCCCAACCTACCGACCTGGAATGAAGCAGGATTGAATGTTAAGGAATGGACAACCTTCAGGGGCTGGGCAGTACCTGCCAACACACCCAAAGATGCGGTTAAATTCCTAGCGGATCTGCTTGGAAAAGTAAATCAGGACCCGGAATATATCGCAAGAATGAAATCCCAGGGTTTTCCCCTGGCCTACCGTGATGCGAAAGGGTATGGCGAGGTCATTTCCAATTATAATGAATTAACGGATCTTGTGATCAAGAATAATGAATTAGACAAGAAAAAATAATTCAGGGATAAGGGGGGCCGGGTCTTTCTGACTCGGCCCGATCATACAATATCATTGTTGGAGTATGAATGCCACATGAAGATTTTAGGCAAAACTGATTTCTGGCTGGGTATCACTATACTGACAAGCGGAATTTGGGTGTTCAATCAGTCCCAGGGATTTGACGAAACATCAAAAGATTATCCTTTATTTTTGGCAGTCATAACCGTCCTGCTTGGGGTGGGAATCGCCGTACAGACCTTTACACAAACCGATGAGGGCAAAGATTCCATAAAATGGTTGTACCATAGGATGAAAGGATCCCTGGTGATCGTGGTTCTGTTTGCCGCCTGGGCCATTCTTTTATCCACGAAAACAGGCTATCTGCTGGCAAGTTTTCTGACGCTGATGCCGGTGCTCTATTTGCTGGGATATAAAAAAATCAGCCACCTTGTCTTAACCACTTTCGGGATCATAGCGGTCGTGTTTACACTTTTTTACCTGGTATTTGAAGTCCCTTTACCGCTTAACCCTTTTGTTCAATTTGTATTTGGCCTGTTGAACTGATTTACTAAAGGATGCAATCATGGAAACAATAATGCTTGGCTTTGGAACCCTTTTGGTTCCCAGTGTTTTAGCCTTTCTTTTGCTGGGGGTTTTTTCGGGCTTGATTATCGGGTCCATACCCGGGCTGAATGAAAATATCGCCTTTGCGGTATTTCTACCCTTTTCTTTTTCTCTTGCACCAGCCAATGCCCTGGCGCTGATGGTCGGTGTTTATTGTGCGGCAGCAGTTGGCGGGGCCATACCCGCTGTTATGATAAAGGTGCCAGGAACCGCCTCGGCAGTGCTTACGGCAATTGATGGCAATGCAATGGTCAAGCAGGGAAAAGCCAATACCGCACTTGGGATTGCAATATCATCATCTGTATTCGGCGGCCTGGCAAGTTCTCTGGTTCTGCTGTTTTTCGCCCCAATGCTTGCTGATATGGCCCTGAAGTTTGGGTATGTGGAAAATTTTGCCCTGTGTGTGTTGGGCAGTGCAGCGGTTGGCGGGATGCTTGAAAAAGATATTCTCAAAGGGGTGTTTTCAGCTGTCTTTGGCCTGCTGGTTGCGACCATCGGGTTAAGCCTTGAAACCGGTTGTCCAAGATTTACCTTTGGCAATTACAGCCTTTATGAAGGCGCACCCTTTGTCCCCATGCTGGTGGGCCTGTTTGGCATCTCTGCTGCACTGGAACTTGCGGAAGAAGTTTTCCTTGCTCGCAGGGAACAGCGAAAGGTCAGCCAACTACCAAGGATTACCGGTAGCCTGATTCTAAGTTTATCAATGGTCAAAAGACTTTTGCCAACCTGGTTGAATTCGGCAGCAATCGGTAACCTGGTTGGCGTATTGCCGGGGGCGGGCATGATAATGGCTATCTACCTTGCTTATAATCAGGCTTCCCACCGATATCACCGCAAATATGATAACAACCCCGGTGAACCAAAATGGGGAGAAGGAACCCCGGAGGGAATTGCAGCCCCTGAAGCATCAAACAATGCCGTGGTTGCAAGTTCCATGGTGCCTCTGTTATCCCTGGGCATCCCCGGTAATTCAGTTTCTGCATTGTTTATTGGTGCCCTGATGATCCACGGCATGGTGCCGGGGCCATTGCTGTTTATCAATAATGCCAATATCGCCTGGATGATTATTGCCGCGTTTTTTGTTGCCAATATTGCCATGGGACCCATGGCGATCTTTGTGGTCAAGTATGTATCAGGTCTTGTGTATAGATTGCCCAAGGTGGTTTTGGTGCCAGCCATTGCATTGTTGTGTCTAAACGGAGCCTTTGCCGACGGAAATTCGATCTTTAATATCTGGGTGGCCCTGGGCTCGGGTTTTGTCGGTTATCTGTTCAACAAGGTTGGGATACCCCAGGCCCCCATTATCCTTGCCCTGGTCCTGGGGCAGAAACTGGAAGATTCTATGTTAAACTCACTTTCCATCTCCCAAGGAAACTGGCTTGTGTTTGTTGATCCCAAGAATCATCCCATCAGTTTTTGCCTGATAATTGCATCCTGCATCTTCATGCTACTTCCGTTGTTTAAATTCGTTACCAAGCAAATGAAAGATAAAAAGAAGAACCTTGATGCCGGTATCTAACTAAGCCCATAAAAAAAATAAATTTATTAAACAAATAAAGGTTTGTTCGGTCATAACGGATAACAACCAGATTGTTGTCTCCTTATGCAACCCTGGACACCCATAAAATTCTCAAGGAGTATCATATGTCAATCATAGCAGAACATTTGACCCAGGTAAAAGCCTCCGCAGTTTCAATAATTACGGCAAAAACACAAGAATTGGAGCGGGAGGGCAGGACCATCATCAAGCTTTCTGCAGGAGAACCTGATTTTGGTACGCCGGAGCATATCAAGATGGCAGGCGTAAGAGCCATTTCCGATGGCAAAACCCAATATCCCCCTGTTCAGGGGGTGTTTGAACTTAGAGAGGCTGTTTGTCGCAAACTCAAACGTGACAATAACCTAGATTATAGCGCTGATCAGATATTGGTAAGCTGTGGTTGCAAACAGGTGCTTTACAATGCCTTTGTGGCCACGTTAAATCCCGGGGATGAAGTATTGCTGCCCACTCCCTATTTTATCTCCTATCCTAATATGGTGAGCCTCAACCGTGGTGTTCCGGTTTTCATAAATACAAGCCAGGAAAACCAGTTTAAACTGACCCCCGAAGATCTGGAAAACGCCATAACCCCCCGCACAAAATGGCTGCTCATCAACAGCCCTGGCAACCCATCCGGGGCTGTATACACCGAAAAAGAGTACAAAGCTCTGGCCCAGGTGCTACGAAAGCACCCGCATGTTCTGGTTTTATGCGATGATATTTATGAATATCTTGTCTACAACCAGGTAAAATTTTATACCCTGGCCCAGGTGGCCCCTGATCTTCAGGACAGGATTCTGGTGGTCAACGGCATGTCAAAAGCCTATGCCATGACCGGTTGGCGTGTGGGTTACGGAGCTGGACCCAAGGAATTGATCAAAACCATGTTCAAGATCCAGTCCCAATCCACATCCGGCACCAGCATCATTTCCCAATGGGCTTCTGTCACAGCCCTTGAAGGGGATCATGGATTTGTTGCAGACAATGTTAAGGAATTAAAACTCAGGCGGGATGTGGTGGTCACCATGATCAACGATATGGAAGGGAGATCGGAAGAGCGTCGTGTAGGGAAAGAGTGTGCCCCTATGTGTA
>CAXHYW010000248.1:0-5803 GCA_964021475.1 uncultured Desulfobacteraceae bacterium
TTATAACCTTGGGGGCACACTCTTTCCCTACACACCGCTCTTCCGATCTTTGGCAAGGGTATGGATCAGGGGAAGGGTCAGTTTTCCCTCCCGCATATCTGCACCGGGATTTTTCCCCAGTTCTTCAGCTGTGGCTGTATAGTCAAGAAGGTCGTCGGCCATCTGAAATGCCATTCCCAGATGGTACCCATAGGATGCCAAAGCCGCTTCTTTTTCCTGGGAAACCTTGGAAATAATAGCCCCACTCTGACAGGCCCCCTGGATCAGGACAGCGGTTTTTTGTTCAATAATCTTAAGATATTGAATCTCGGACAGATCCCGTTGGCCTTTTTTTTCCAATTGGTCGATTTCCCCCTGGGACATGGCCTGGGTGATATTGGCAATCACGGATATCACCCGGGGTTCCTGGGTTTTCGCGGCAATAGCCAGAGCCCTAGCCAAAAGAAAATCCCCGGTGAGCACCACCTGGGGGGCAGACCATTTGGTATGGGCAGCACATTTTCCCCGGCGCATATCTGCCTCATCCACCACATCATCGTGGAGCAGAGTGGCGGCATGGAGGTATTCAAAAATAATGGAAAATAAAATTTCAAACCCGGTATCATACCCGCAGATTCTTGCAGAGTGGATCATGAGCAGGGGCCGCAGCCGTTTGCCTCCGCTGAACAGCAGATGGGAGGCAATTTTTCGCACAAGCTCAAGGTTGGGGGAAAGATTTTCCTCCAGGGCTTTTTCCACCAGAACAAGATCCGGTGCCACCTGTTTGATAATTTTAGCTTTAATATCAGAGCTCATACCATTTCTCCGGCAATATCATATTCATATGCATCGGTTATTCTTACAGGAATTATGGCCCCGATTTCAAGCCCTGGGGAATAAATAAATGTCATTCCATCCACCTCGGGTGCCTGGAATTGGGTTCGACCAATATAAACACCTTCTTCCGGATTTTCCTCCACCAGCACAGGATAAATTTTTCCCACATGCCGTGAATTGAGCCGTTCTGAAATCCTGGCCTGGGCAGCCATGAGGATGTCATGGCGCTGTTCGGCAATCTCTGGGGACACATGGTCCTTAAACCCATGGGATTTAAGGTCATCGGAATCCGAATAGGTAAACACCCCAAGATGATCAAATCCGACGGTTTCAATAAACTCTTTCAAAGAGTCAAATTCTTCTTGGGTTTCACCTGGGAACCCCACAATCAAGGTGGTACGAAGACTGGCCCCGGGATCCAATTTGCGAATCAGCACAAACAGGTCCAGAAGATCTTGTCTTGTATAGGGACGGCCCATTCGTTTAAGCGTGGAGGTCGCAGCATGCTGGATGGGCACGTCATAATAGGAACAAAGATTTTCATGTGCTTGAACCGCTTTGATAATTTCGGGTCCCAGGGTTCCGGGATGGGTGTATAAAAAGCGAATCCAGACTGTTTCATCTTGTTTTGCAATGGTCTTTGAAAGAGAGGTGAGAACGGTATCAAGCCCGATCTGCCCGGGGTCAATCTGGTCAGACCCTACCTGGTCAGATCCTAGCTGGCCCTGGCCAGCATTCCCCACAAGATCCTGGCCGTAATCTGTGGTATTTTCCGCAGTCAGAATAATCTCTTTTATCCCCTTTGCCACAAGAGATATGGCTTCGGTACAAATATCTGAAACCTTCCGGGACCGCTGTTTCCCCCGAAGCTTAGGAATAATACAATAGGTGCAGTGGCGGTTACATCCTTCAGAGACCTTTATATAGGCAAACCCCGTTGAGATCAGCTCCCGGTCAATGGTAATATCCTGAAATCCTCGCGAGTTCGGGTCGGGAAAAAGGGTCAAGGCAGTCGTTTGTCTTCCTTCCACCACATCCACAATTTGTTCACAGGCCGCTGTCCCTAAAAAGGCGTCTACTTCCGGCAGACTGGCCAGAAGATCTGGATCATCCTTGTACCGCTGTGCCAGGCAGCCCGTGGCAACAAGCTTCTGGCAGCCCCCGGTTTTTTTAAATTCTGCCATCTCCAGGATCACCTCCACAGCCTCGTCCGAGGCCGTGGAGATAAAACCACAGGTATTGACAATGATCACTTGTGCCAAGGCCGGATCATCGGTTCTCTTGTGCCCCGCAGCAATCAACTTTCCCAGCATGATTTCGCTGTCCACCTGATTCCGGGAGCACCCGAGGGTTTCAAGGAAAACGATCATATGGCTTTGGCCATGAGGTCTCCCAAAAGAGCTGAGAACCTAGCAGGGTTATCCAATTTTCCGCCTTCACTGATCACGGCAATATCATAGAGCAGATCAGAGTAATCCGTTAGAACGGGATTTGTGGTGTCGGTCTCAAAAAGAGTTTTGATCTTTTCCATCACCTCATGATTGACATTGACCTCCATCACCCGTTTCTGGTCCGGTGTGCTCTGGCCCGAAGCTTTCAGGATTTTTTCCATGTAAGCGCTCATGCCATAATCATCCCCGGACAAACAGGATACAGAATCCTTGAGGCGATTGGAAACCACCACATCCTTGACTCGGGCTTCCAGCTTGCCCTTGAGAAAAGCAAGAAGGGCGGAGTATTCATTTTTCTTTTCATCGTCCACCTTGTCCAAATCCAGGTCACCTTTTTCCGCACTTTTTAATTTCTTTTCCTTGTATTCGGGCAAAGATTGGGTCACCCACTCGTCAATGGGGTCCACCATGAGAATCACTTCGTAATCCTTGGCTTTCAAGGATTCGAGCAGGGGTGAATTCATCAGCGAGATCAGGCTTTCACCGGTGAGAAAATAAATTTCTTTCTGGTCTTCCTTCATGTTGGCAATGTATTCATCCAGGCTCACAGAATTGTCACCGGACTTGGTGGTCTTGTACCGGAGCAGGGCTGCCAGGCGTTCCTTGTTTTCATAATCGGTTGGGATACCGGCTTTCAGGGACTGACCAAATTCTCCATAAAACTCTTCGTATTTTTCCTTTTCCATGCCTTCCAGCAAAGAAAAAATCTGTTTGACCAGGTTCTTTCTGATATTTCTCACCAGCCGATCTTCCTGGAGAATTTCACGGCTCACGTTGAGGTTGAGATCCGGTGCATCCACCACACCCTGGACAAAGCCCAGATATTCGGGCAGCAATTCCTTGCAGTCGTCCATGATAAAAACCCGTTTGCAATACAGCTGCATCCCATTTTTTCTTTCCGGCCGGAACATGTCCATGGGCGCTTTTGCTGGCAGGTACATGAGCACATCATACTCGGTCACCCCTTCAAATCTCTTGTGGATGATCTCCATGGGTTTGTCCCAGTTATGGCTGATGTGCTTATAAAATTCTTCATGCTCTTCAGGGGTAACCTCATCCTTGGCCTTGGCCCAGATGGCTTTCATGGAGTTGAGGGTCTCGTCCTTTCTGACCTTTCTATAGGTCTCTCCAATGGGTTTGCCTTCTGAATCCTTTACAATCTCGTTTTCCGGAATGGGCTCACTTTTTTCCAGGTTCATGATCACCGGATAGGTCACAAAGTCTGAATGCTTTTTAACAATATTCTGGAGAGTGTAATCCTCGGTAAAATCTTGATCCCCTTCTTCTGGATCTTTCAGATAAAGGGTAATGCTGGTTCCTCGACCTTCTTTTTCAATTTCCTGGACCGTATAATCGCCCTTGCCTTCAGACTCCCAGCGAACGCCTTTTTCAGCTCCCGGGGCCCGGGTGTCAAGTCGAACTTTATCTGCCACAATAAAGGCAGAATAAAAACCCACACCAAACTGGCCGATCAATTCAGGAGAAAGGCTGGTTTCTTTTTTTGATTTTTCCAACGCTTCCATAAACGCCGCTGTTCCGGACTGGGCAATGGTGCCGATATTGTCATTGACCTCGTCAAAGGTCATGCCGATACCATTGTCTGAAATGGTAAGGGTTTTGGCCTCAGAGTCTACTGACAGCCGGATGTGATAATCGGTATCATCGGCAAAGAGAGAAGGTTCAGTCTGTTCGGTAAACCTTGCCTTGTCAATGGCATCGGAAGCATTGGATATCAGCTCCCGCATAAAAATCTCTTTGTTGGAATACAGAGAATGAATAATCAGATGCAGCAGTTGCTGCACTTCGGTTTTAAATTTACGTGTTTTTTTCGCGCTCATGTTTACTCCTGTTTCAATTATGTTTTATACTCAATATTAAGTTCAAATTAATCTTCATAATAATTGTGGCAAAATTAAAATTGTCAAGGGACCCACCATGAATCAGATAACGGATATAAGGGACCAGGCTCACCTATCGGGAAACGAGGTCAAAAAGCTCAATTTTATTAAAAATTCAAAAACCCTGGTTTTCCGGAAATATTTCAGATCCGGGCTGCGGTCCCATATTTTTGAGGTGCTTTTGGCCGGCGATATTTTAAAGGAAACCCAGGGAGAAATCATCGATGGCATCCGGATGTTTCCCAGGGCAAGGCCCGTGAAAATGTTTCGGATATTGAGAAACCGGTTTGAAACCAAGGAAGCTGTTTTCCGGGAGATTAAAAAGTACAACACCCTGTTAAAATTTTTGGGGCCGGATCTCATAGCCTGTTCCGAAGAGTTCATGGCCGATTACGCAGGCGGGAAAAAAAATCAGATTGTTCTCTGCGGCCTTCAAGAATATGTGGAGGGACAGATACTGGACCCCTGGAGATTGTTCGGCGATAATTATTTAATGAATTTATTCTTGTCCATGCCCCGGGGAGGATCTTCCTTACGGGCAGAAATAGCCCCAGCAGAGGTTGCCCCGGCAAAAATGGCCCAGGCAACAGTCAAAACGGCCAAAAACAATATCGCAATATTTGTGGAAAGAATCCGGCAAATGATTGCCCAGACAGGATATATTCCCGACCTTGCCGGCATTGGCAATCTGATTTTAACCCCAACAGGTGCCTTAAAATTAGTAGACATTAACAACATTGTTGAAGTCAAACGTTCCGACACCATCCGTTTAGATGACAAGGGATACCCCTCCTGTGATGTTTCCATAGAAGTCCTGTCCATTCTTGAGCGGGATATTCTCAAAAGAAATATTTCCAATGATGACCCGCTCTATCTCTTTTTTTTATCCCCGGAAAGAAAAAAAAGGGTAACGGTCATTGAAAATGAATTTTATGCCAACCTATGATGCTTCATCCTTGCACCTAATTTTATTATATCCCCTTTGGAGCAGCCCTCCATTTTGGCCATTTGGATTTTTAACAAGGATTGATTTGTTGACCATAATTTTTTATACTTTGTTTTCAGTGGGATACCACCAACTTTAAATTGGATTGTAAATGGAAAATCGGATTATTGTAATTGATGATGAAACAGATTTCTTAGATACCATCAAACGCGGACTGATCATTTCAGGGTATAAACATATTCGGACCGAAAACGATTCCAGGACAGCCCTCTCATTTTTTATGAAAGGAGAGGTGTTTGATGCAGCACTCATTGATATCACCATGCCGGGAATGGACGGCATCGAACTGCTGGAGAAAATCAAAAGCATCAGCCCCCACACCGAATGCATCATGTTGACCGCCATGAATGAAGCCCATATGGCAGTTGAGTGTATTAAAAAAGGGGCCTATGATTATCTGGTCAAGCCTATCTCAAAAAATGATCTGATCCTGTCACTGAACCGTGCATTGGAACGAAAACGACTTTTAAACATTCTGGAACTGAGAAAAGAAGCACCGTCAAAAAAGATACTCTCTCCCAGGGAGTTTTCTTCCATTATCACCCAATCGCCCAGAGTGATCCGCCTTCTTTGCGAAGCACAACTCCATGCCGGAAGCAAGGTTCCGGTTCTGATCACAGGAGAAAGCGGTA
>CAXHYW010000249.1:0-5795 GCA_964021475.1 uncultured Desulfobacteraceae bacterium
GAGATTCTCCGGAGTGACTGGAGTTCAGACGTGTGCTCTTCCGATCTAACAAGAACATCTGCACGTGCTGTTTGCTGGATTTCAAACCCCAATTCCTTGATCTGAGTTAGTAAAGATCCTTGGTTGAATCGGATATCCCCTAATGGCTTTAACAGTTTATCACTGTCCCATTTGAGGCCTGGCCAAGATTTAGTTTGCCAAATATATTTCATGAGATGAGTCGTTTTTCCATTTTATGGAATTGATATATGAGTCGTTTAACACAACAATTAACTCAATATTTGAGTCGATTATTGTATTGATTCAACTCAAAGTCAAGGGGATATTATAGCTGGTGTTTAAATAAACCATGATATATTTGGGTGTAACTTGCCAATATTATTTTACAATAACAATGCAATGCAAGTTTTTCAAAATTTAATAGACCTTATCCCACGCCATAAAAAATGAACCACAAACATCTGCGGTTTATTCGCAGCATGTCTTTGTGTGTGTCGGGCACGGCACATGTTCTTAAGGGTGAGCCTAACCTGCGAATGCCGCGGATGCTGCACCTGTTGCTGGGTCTTCGTACACACCGCCAGACGCGAAAGGGTTGCAGGCTGTGGTGATAAAACACCAGGGACAGCCGCACCAGCCTTTTTCTTTTTTGGGGCTTTGGGGCAGGATATTCTGGATAAAATGAACCCATTCCATGGCATGAACCCCGTATTCATGGAGAAGGGTTTGAAGCATGCCCTCCACACTGGGGTCGCAGTTTCCTGTGTTGATAATGATTTTGGTATTCATTCCATGTTGGGTCAGGCGATCAAAATCAATCCCCAGGCTTTGATCCAGAAGATTTTCTTCACTCAGGTGTGACAGGATATCTTCTGCTTTATCCCGGTATTCAAAAAAGGTCTGCCCCAAAACCTGTCCTTTTTTTCCCCCCGGGTGGGGGCATGGATGACCTCAAATATCAGGTCGTGATCATTGGATCCTGATGCTGCAAAGTCATAGTATAATTTGGATGCCCCGTTTCCTGCTGATATGGTCTGGATGAATAATTGATAGGCTGTAATTAAATTCTCATTTTCACTGGAGGTGATCTGGTCTGAGATGATGGTGCGCTGGATGGTATTCTGGAGTAGCGGCTGGCCTTTTAATCCGGCTGCCAGCTTTGAAACCGGTCTGGACAGAAGCTGGTATGGCTGGGTCCTGCTTTGGATTAAAGTTCTCAGCTGGTTTTGTGCTAGAGTTTCCCTGCGGTTGTCTTCCAGTTGACTGAATGGATTCTCTTTTCTCCGGCCCGGGTTCAGAGTCCCAACTTTGCTGTCCTGTTAAGACCGGTTCTTGAAAATAAGATCTTTCATACCCCTTCCTATTTATCAATTATGGGTTCCTCTTGAGTCTTGCCTTTTACCTGAGATTCTGCCCCTGAATGGACAATGATAGACCCAAAGTCACCCAGGTCCAGATCAAGGGGCTGAACCTCTGTACTAAGGGTGTATATCATCTCTGCATCCTGGATTGCCACCTGGGTGAAATCTTTGAAATCACCTTTGAGTTTTTTCTGCAAAGGGATGACAATCAGGTCTGTGTTACCTTGAAAATATGCATTTTCCAGATCAGGCTCGGAAAAGCCCGGATTTGCGCCTATCTTTTCAAGAAGGGCCTGCTCTTTGGGATAGACCCCTGCACTGACCGGTATAATTTTTTCCCTGCAGATGCGTGCGGCAAAATGTTCGGTGGCAGCTTCATTGAGAACATGGCCAAGGGCTTCGGCAAAGGCGGGTGATGAGCATTTGTGGACCATCTCGTGGATAAGATAGTGGTAATTCTCCTGGATGACAGCAGCCCTGCGCATATAGATTTTTCCATTGGTTTGGCTGTGGAATCCATTGACCATATCCAGCCCTCTCTGCTCGTCAAACAACTCACCTTCGGTGAGCTCTCTCTTTTTTTTGACAGCCTTGTACTCTTTTAAATGGGCCTGGGAAAATTCTGAGTCATCCATCACCTCAATGGGGTCTTCTTCTATTTTTAATCCTGTGGCAAATTTACCCAAAGAGGATGCCTGGATATGATCCACAGCCAGGTCCCAGTTTACACCCGGGTGGAAAGAGCCGGCCTTTATGACATCTTCAAGGGTCCAGATGGTCTGGTTCTCAAGGGTGGTGTTTTCATCATGGCGGTGGGTATAGTTAAGGACTTCCTCCTTGCTCAGGGGGGCTAAAAACCGGTTCCAATTGCTTGCCTCAAAGCTCTCCCCCTCAATGTTTCCCACCCGGCTGCCAAGCCACAGCAGAATTTTCATAAAAAAAGATTGGGGGATGGAGTGGTCTCCTCTCAGGTCTTCATAGGTGATCCGCTGGAGAACTTGTGCAGAAGGTGTCTTGGGTTGGGACATTAATCCCGCCCTTTGCAGGGCAAGGGCCTGGGCTTTAATTTTTGGGCTGGTATTTACTAATTTCTGGAAAGGGGTCTGTTTATTCCTTGTTTTTCTGCCAGCAATGATATTGCTGCCCGGGTCTCTTGTCCCTTTTTTGTGTGGGGATAAATTGGAATACATCATTGATACTCCCATATGGGCAAAATTTGTTGAAGTATGCCGAATTTGTAAACCAGTATCCGAAAAATGATTGAGAAGCCAAATGGACATAGGTCCTGAAGCAGGAGGAACCAATTCGGCTGAATATTTTTTTATACTGAACCATGGGGATAAAATAAAGAGAAATAATGAAATTCAGGCAGGTGGCTGATTTTTCAGAGCCCAATCAGGGAGTTGTCTGTAATGGTGTTTTTAAAGCCTTGTTTCAGCGCTCTCCCTTTCTGAAGGGAATGAGCAGAGCATATAATCAGTCGATTGTCCATCCCGCGCCCGGCGTCCTGGTTAACCCCCCAAATCTGCGGCTTGTCCGGCAGCATTTTTTTGTTGGAAAATTTTCATATTGCCATACAAAGATTGACAATGTTTGTATCAATGCTATCATTATCTTTACAGCTATGCTGCAATGGTAAGGAAAAATTTAGGGCTTTTTCAAATCCTTCAACAATTTTATATGAAAGGAGGTGTAACATGCATATTTCACTGACACCAGAACTTGAAGCCGGTATTAAACAAAGAGTAGCATCAGGTTATTACAACAATGCCAGCGAGGTAATACGTGATGCATTGCGGTTCTGGGAGAGCAATGAAACATTAGTACAGTACATGAAACTTGAGGTGTTAAAAAAACGTTTGGCAATTGGCGCTGGGCAAGCTGAACAGGCAAATTTTGTTGACCAGTCAGTAAGTGATATTATTTCAGAGGCCAAGAATGCCTGATTACCGCCTCACTCCCGCTGCGAAATCCGATTTGCTGGAAATCTGGAATTACACAGTTAAAATTTGGGGTGAGAAGCAGGCAAAAAAATATCTGCTGGATATTGAAGCCAAACTTGAGCAACTTGCTGCCAATCCGAAACTCGGAAGGCAACGACCTGAAATCAGCCCCGGTTATTATTCATTTCCTGTTGGAAAACATATCCTTTTTTATCTTTATTCAGGTATCCACATTGATGTCATCGGTGTTTTCCATGGAAGAATGGATGTCGATAAAAATTTGTTTTAATATTTTTTATTTTTGCCGTTCTTCAACGCTAACGGTCTGAATGGCCAGAGTGGTTTCTTATATATCAAAGTAGCTGATAATGAATTGATTTTAGAAATAACTGGCTCCCCGGAGTTTTTTAAAAAACGATTGAAAAAATCAAGCCTCCTGGAGTTTTTCAATAAACATTTCAATTGGATATTTGTATTTTATAGAACTCATAATAGTTCTATTTAAGCGATGGTTTAATTCAAAAATATCAGTTCTTTCCAATCCGCCTTCTGCTTCGATGTGATATTCAAGTTGAAATTTTAATTCATTCATTGAGCCGAGAACACTTCGGTTATTTGTTTTTTTGTATTGTAGTTCTTCACATTCTGCCAAAATTGTTTCGATTTGGTTTTGGGGAATTTTTTCATGGAGCAGATTTTTAAATAATTGCTGTCCAAATATAAAATTAAACGATTGGAAATCAGGTTTTTTAAGAGCTGGGATGAACATTGTGAATAATGTTATATCATTTGTAACCAATACACATTTTCGTCTTTCAATATAGAATGTATTGGCATGCCAACTCCAAAATGAGTCTATTATTGGATCTTCTTTTCCTGGGTTTCTCTTTAGTTCCGATAGAAATTTTTTAGTGCAACACATTATCATAATTATAAATCCGTTATCGACGGTTGAACTGACGGGCCGCGCCAAGAAGCTTGAAAAAAGCGGCTATGTTGCTCGCGGTCCTGTCCAGTGATGGGTTGTGTGCCGGGTAACGTCAGCTGGAAACATCCATTATAACTTAGGTTTAATTGGAATCCAAACCTCCTCGCTTGCTTCTGGATCCATTGGATTATACCCTTCTGCAAGAACTTCAAAGTACTCCCTGTCATCGAACTCATAGTTTGATTTGGGAAACCAAGATTCAAAAATATATTGCATTGTCTTAGGGAAAGTCATTGCTGGTCCATTATGAATGAAAACTGCGTATTCGCCCCCGTTTAATCTATATGTTTCCATTCCATCTGGAATATCACCAATCTTTGATACTTCGACAACTGCCCATTTTTCAAATTCTGTAGTTGGTGCAAAACGGTTTTGTATATTACTATTGTATATTTGCATAGAGATGTGGTCTGCATTGGCTCTATTTTTAACTTCCATTCTCCGCGGCATGAATTTTTGCCAGAGTTCTGGTGTTTTGTTGTTGGAAATTGACATTTTCATATGCATTCCAACAAGATTTTTAGATTCAATTTTTTCAATTCTCGGTTTCATTACAATCCTTAGTAAAAAGTTATAACGCTATGCTTAGTGGAGATCCCAAAGGGAGGAACGACCGGCGGGGTCTTCCGCTGAAGCGACATGTTAACAATTGATATTTAATTCCAGTTGCATTCCTGGTGCGTTTGATGGCCTTTCATCAAAACCATATTTTTTATAAAAACTTGATTTGTTGGAAGCGGAAAGTAACCATAGAACTCGGATTTTTTTAGCTTTGCAGTGTTGAATTAGCTTTTTTAGTATTGAACTACCAATTTCCTGATTTTGATAATCCGGTTCTATGATCATATCGCAAATGAAAGCATAAAGAATTCCATCGGATATTAATCTACCAAAACCAATTAATTTATTTTCATTATTGTATGCACATAGACAGTACCAACTATTGGATACAGCTTTATAAAGCTCGTTTTTATCAGCTTTGTAAGCCTTATTCCAACCTGTCGTTTCAAATAGCTTAAAGTATGATCTGGATTCTGGTATTTTTTCTTTTATCGTAATATTTGTATTCATATTTTTTCTTGTTGCTAACGCTGAATTCACCTGCTGCAGATGCAGCAGGTGAATTGATAAGCTATAAGCTCAATATTGATAAAATAAATTCTTGATCTTGATAATCATCGATTTGAATCTCATTTTTTATTCGATTACCAACAAGGATAAATCTATAATTTAAAGAATTTGATGCTTTTTTATCCCAAGAAGCATCCCCAAAGTATGTTTTTGATTTGAATGGCATAGCACCTATTGCTCTTGATTCGGATATTTCCATGATTTTCGAGCGGTCATAATGGTCAGATGAAGAAGCAAATGCACATCCGTTAAAATCTATTCTTGCAGCTTTCAATTTGAGTTTGGCTGTTTCTTCCCAACCACCTGTAGCAATAGCGACTTTTACATTAGATCGGAAGAGCGTCGTGTAGGGAAAGAGTGTGCCTCTATGTG
>CAXHYW010000250.1:0-5784 GCA_964021475.1 uncultured Desulfobacteraceae bacterium
CTACACATAGAGGCACACTCTTTCCCTACACGACGCTCTTCCGATCTTTCTTTTGATATTATAAAGGTGTTAACATTCTTGGAAATTTTGGCCGTAAGACGGGACACCTTAAAGCAAAGAAATATGATGAAAGACTGAATGGGAAAAATCATGAAGAATGTGTTGATCGTTAAAGGTAATTTTATTTATACAAAGACGGCTGGGAGATTTGAAGTTCATAAAAACTATTGTCTTTTATCTGTTGATGGAAAAGTTGAGGCAATTTTTCCTGTCATTCCTGACAGGTTCAAGGGGTGTCTCGTCCATGATTATGGAGACAGGCTTATCATCCCTGGGTTTGTCGATTTGCATCTGCATGCCGCACAATTTCTCCAGAGCGGAATAGGGATGACAAAGCAGCTTCTGGACTGGCTGGGTGATTATACCTTTGACCTTGAAAAAAAATTTCAAGACAGGGAATTTGCCAGACAGGCATACGCTTGTTTTGCTGACAAACTTATTGCATGCGGCACTCTTCGAGCCTGTATATTTGCATCCTCGTCAACAACAGGAACACAGGAGCTGTTCGAGGTTTTAAAGGAAAAGGGGATCGGCGCCTATGTGGGCAAGGTTAACATGGATAGAAATGCCCCGGATTTTATTCTTGAAACAACCGAAGAATCTCTTAAGGGGACAAAATATCTGATAGAAAAATACCAGGATGAAAAACTTGTAAAACCCATTATCACGCCAAGATTTGCCCCCACAAGTACACAAAAATTATTGAAGGGGTTGGGAGATTTTGCCGTGAAATATGATCTGCCGGTTCAGTCCCATCTTTCCGAGAATATGGATGAAATCCGATGGGTTCAGGATATCTTTAAAGGGGCAAAAAACTATTCCGATGTCTATTTTAAAAACAATTTGTTCGGGCAGACAAAGACGGTTATGGCCCATGGAATATACCTGGATGATGATGAGAAAGCGCTTGTCAAAAAAATGGATCTGATGTTGGCACACTGCCCGGATTCAAACATCAATGTGCGAAGTGGGATAATGCCGGTCAGAACCTATCTGGATATGGGAATCAAGATAGGTCTGGGCAGCGATATTGCCGGGGGTCATAAAATCGGTCTTAATGAAGCCATGGTCCGGGCAATACAATTGTCGAAACTGCTGAATTTGGACAATGAGGGGTTGAAACCCCTAACCGTTTCCGAAGCGTTTTATATGGGAACAAAAAGCGGCGGCAGTTTTTTTGGAAAAACAGGCAGCTTTGAAAAAGGATTTTGTTTCGATGCCCTGGTTATAGAGGATGATCCTATGATTGCCCAGCGATATTGCCTGGAAGACCGACTTGAAAAATTTATCTATACAGGAGATGATCGAAATATCTGTGCAAGATATGTCGAGGGCAGGAAACTTTAAACGGTGAAAGGATAAAAAAAATGAAGTATATCGGAGCCCATGTCAGTGCCAGCGGTGGAACAGAAAAAGCCCCTGAAAATGCGGAAATTATTGGTGCCAAAGCCTTTGCCATGTTCACCCGGAACCAGAGACGGTGGGTGTCAACCCCTTTGACCGACAAAAATATCACTAAATTCAAGGAGAACTGCAAACGCTTTGGCTATGATTCCCGGCACATCCTTCCCCATGACAGCTATCTGATCAATCTGGGGCACCCTGAAGAAGAACCCCTTGAGAAATCAAGGATTGCCTTTCTTGACGAGATGCAGCGCTGCGAACAACTGGGCCTTTTATATTTGAACTTTCACCCGGGAAGTCATTTGAACAAAATAGATCCCGATCACTGCCTGGAACGGATTGCAGAATCCATCAACCTGGCCCTGGACCAGACAACCGGCGTCACGGCGGTCATTGAAAACACAGCTGGCCAGGGAACCAATATGGGACATCAATTCGAACACCTGGCCCGGATTATTGACAATGTCCAAGATAAGAGCCGAATCGGGGTCTGTCTGGATACCTGCCACACCTATTGCGCCGGGTACGATATCAAGACCGCCTATGCATTTGAAAATACCCTCCATGAGTTTGACAACCTTGTGGGTATAAGCTTTCTGAAAGCCATGCACCTGAACGATTCGAAAAAAGCCTTTGGAAGCCGGGTGGACAGACACGAGTGCATCGGAAAAGGATCCCTGGGGCTTGAACCCTTTAAATTTATTATGAACGACCCACGGTTCGATCATATTCCCATGGTTCTTGAAACCCCTGATCCATCCATATGGCAAGAGGAGATCAGACTCCTCTACGGCCTTATTGAGTAAATTTAAAAATTCTTTACAAGCAGGTTTATGATACCTTGGCTTCATCCAGAACTTTCCGAACCATTTCAGCCATTTCAGATTTAGTAACCGGTTTCATAAGAAATCCTTTTACTTTGTGAACTTCAGCTTGCTCCTTGTTTATCCGTTCACTGAATCCAGTACAAATGATAATTGGGATATCCGATCTTATGGACATTAATTTTTGTGCAAGCTGATCTCCAGTCATGTTTGGCATAGTCATATCTGAGATCACAAGATCATAACCATCTGGATTAGAATTGAAAGTTTCCAAAGCCTCTAAGCTATTACATCGCGCAGTCACATGATAGCCAAGTCTTTCGAGCATTTGTTTCTCAAGCCGGACAACCGATTCTTCATCGTCAACCAATAATATGCTTTCTGTACCCGCTTGTTTATTAAATACATTTTCAGTTGAACTGGCTTCAGTAGACTTTTTCATCAAAGGCAGATAGACTTTGAAAGTCGTTCCTTTACCAACTTCACTGGATACTTTTATATCTCCCTTATGTTCTGTCAAGATTCCATATACAACAGAGAGACCAAGCCCAGTCCCCTTGCCTGTTTCTTTTGTTGTAAAATAAGGTTCAAAAATTTTATTTATACAATCCCGAGGGATACCAATCCCATTGTCAGAAACCGATAACATGACATATTGGCCAGGTTTCAAATGGCTATTTTTTAATTCATCATTGGTAAGCTTAACTTCTTTAAGCTGTATGAAAATCCCCCCGTTTGCCTTCTCTACGGCATGATAGGCATTTGTTATCAGATTCATGGCGATCTGGTGCAGTTGAGTCGCATCCGCCATCACCAAACCACAGTCTTTTTGAATCTCCTGATGAATCTCGATATTGCTCGGTATTGTTGAACTGGTAAGTTTTAAGACTTCAGTTAATGTGTTTTGGAACCGAACCGGTAATAATTTATGCTCAGTTTGTCGGCTGAAAGCAAGGATTTGCTTGACAAGCTCACCACCTCTTTTTCCGGCATTAAAAATTTCCCGGGCGTTTTCATTTTCAGAACTTCCCGGAGGCAGGTCTTCTTTAAGCATTTCTGCGAATCCAATTATGGGGTATAGAATATTATTAAAATCATGGGCAATACCACCTGCAAGCGTACCGATAGATTCCATTTTTTGAGATTGCCGAAGCCGAGTCTCAAAGGCATCCCTTTCTTTTTCAGCATTTTTCTTATCCGTGATATCAATCAAGAAGCCATCCCAAACCACACTTCCGTCCTCCATCGTATCCGGGGTTGAGCGAGCTTCAATCCACCTTTCCTCTCCGTCTTTCAAATATCGAATAACTGCATGGTACAATTCAAGCGATTCAGCAGATTTTAATACACCTTCAAGAAATATTTTTTGATCCTCGGAAGTTACCATGCCGAGAAATTTTGAGGAATCTTGCATGATGTCTTCGGCGGCAACGCCCATAATGGACTTCACTGATGTATTGATGTACGGAAATGAGAACGCGCCATCAGAGTCCATTTTAAATTGATATACAATCGCGGGGGAATTTTCTGAAAGTCTTCTATACTTTGATTCACTGCTCAGGAGTGCTTTTTCTGTCAGTTTCAAAAATTCATTTTCTTTGTGAATAATTATGTTTTGTTTATTAATTTCTTTCATAGAGGCTTGAGTTAGTAGAAAGATAAGAATCAGTAAGATAATGATTGAACCAACAATTTTAGCAGTATATATCCGTTGGTATCTGTGCAGATCCGACAAATACTGGCCAGTGCCGATATAGCAACCTAAGTCTGGGATACCAATAACAAAGGATATCTTTTCTTCAGGATCTGTCTGTCCGGGCCGTTGGTAGTGATACGACACAAAGCCCAGCCCTTCATTTGATTTTGCAGTTTTCACAAGCTCCCTGATTATATAAACACCGTGAGAATCTTTCAGATCCCACGTATCGGCCATTTCTTTTTGGGGCTCAAAGGGCTGAACAAGCATTGTTCCATCATATGCACTCATAAAGATGTAATTTTTACCATAATGATCATCATAAACCATTCTTCTTACAAGGTCCCGGATCTGGTACAAAGTCTCTGCCATGGATATGTTTTGAGAACGATATTCAACAAGTATCGGTTCAATTGAATTCCTGGCAATCTGAACGGTCTGTTTCAGATTATCTAATCTCTGCTCTTTTGTTTTTTCCGTGTATTGGTGCGTCAGATAAATTGAAAAAACAACGAAAACCGAGCTAAGGATTAATCCGATGCTGATAATTTTGATTTTTACCAATTTCAATGATGATGTCCTTTGTCCACGATTTATATTATCTTCGGGTGTTTGTTACTCAGAATAAAAATCTGCAAGACCAGCATACGATAAAAAACAATCAAAAGCAAAAAAATTAAGGTGAGCTTTTGCGGTCCTTAAGTTGCTTTTTTTAAAGAGTCCACGATAATGTGCGATCAGTTCTGAACTTTGTGTCATATTTTCATATTCCAGCTTTAGATTGACCCGTCGAAATGCCTTTACAGGCTTTGGAAATGTTGTTAAAAATCCGTGACTATATTTTTTAATTTGTTTGGTCCGATAGTATTGAAATATTTACAAGACAGACCGGTCTGTACAATTAGTTATTTCGCCTTTTTTTAAAAAAAATCAGAACTTTCTTCAGACTAAAGAAAGTTTTTTAAGGATTAATAATGGCCCAGAAAAAAGCAACACCGAAAAACGATAAGGGCTTTGAAGAGTCCCTGTGGGATTCCGCAAACCGGCTACGTGGAAGTATCGAGTCTTCCGAATACAAGCACGTTGTACTGAGCTTGATTTTCCTCAAATTTGTTTCGGACAAGTTTGAGGAGCGCAGAGCTGAGCTGATGGCGGAGGGTAAGGAAAATTACACCGACATGGTGGAGTTTTACACCATGAAAAATGTCTTTTACCTACCGGAGACTTCCCGCTGGAGCCATATTCAGCAACACGCCAAGCAGGGAGATATTGCAATCAAGATAGACTCGGCCCTGACGGCGGTGGAAAAGAGCAATGCATCGCTCAAGGGCGCTTTGCCGGACAACTATTTCTCCCGCCTCGGCCTTGATTCAAGTAAGCTCGCAGCCCTGATCGATGCCATCAACAACATCGATACCGTGAAAGACAAGACGGAGGACGTGGTCGGCCGGGTGTATGAATATTTCCTGGGCAAGTTTGCCGCCTCCGAGGGAAAGCTGGGGGGAGAATTCTATACCCCAAAGTGCGTGGTTAATCTGATCGCAGAAATGATCGAGCCCTACAAGGGCAAGATCTACGACCCCTGCTGCGGTTCTGGCGGTATGTTTGTCCAATCCCTTAAGTTTGTGCAGAGCCACCACGGCAATACCAAGGATATCTCTGTGTACGGCCAGGAGTACACCGCCACCACCTACAAGCTGGCCAAAATGAACCTGGCGGTGCGCGGCCTTTCAGCCAATCTCGGCGACCTCCCCGCCGATACCTTCTTTAAGGATCAACACCCCGATTTGAAGGCCGACT
>CAXHYW010000251.1:0-5765 GCA_964021475.1 uncultured Desulfobacteraceae bacterium
AGTACATGGCCTCGATGAGGTCTCCAAATGCCTTGTTGATAACATTTCGCTTGACCTTCATGGTAGGAGTCATCTCCCCGTCCTCTTCATAAAGTTTTTTGGGCAGGATAGTGGATTTTTTGATCTGCTCCACGCGTGAAAGCGTTTCGTTGACACGCTTTATCTCACGGTCAATGAGCGCTTTAATTTGCTCGTGGGCGGTCAGATCTTTGTAAGTGGAAAATTGAATTTTGTTGTCCTGGGCAAATTTAACCACGTTGTCTTCATCGATGATGATAAGGCAGCTTAAAAATTTGCGTTTGTCTCCAATTACCACGGCATCATTTATGTATAGGCTCGACTTCAGCTTATTCTCGATGTATTGGGGAGTGATGTTCTTTCCGCCGGCGGTCACGATAATATCCTTTTTGCGGTCGCTGATGCTCAGGTAGCCGTCTTCATCAATGGACCCCACATCCCCTGAATGCAGCCAGCCGTCCACAATGGTTTCTGCCGTTGCCTTGGGGTTTTTAAAATAGCCCTTGAACACCCCCGGGGACCTGACCAGAATTTCACCGTCCTCGGCAATTTTGATCTCCACCCCCTCCAGGGGGACGCCCACCGTTCCAAGTTTTACCTGGCCTATTTTGGAAGTGGTTGTAACGCCGGTCCCTTCGGTCTGGCCGTATCCCTCCACCAGATTCATGCCGATGGAATGGAAAAAGCGCAGAATTTCAGGGGCAATGGGGGCCGCCCCGGAATAGGCCACCCGTATGCGGTCGAAGCCCAGCCGCTCTTTGAGTTTGCGGAACACGGCAAAGTGGGCCAGTTTGTACTGCATCTGAAGGGGGAGCGGCACGGGTTTGAAGTTCATCATCAGGCTGGCCCGCCGCCGGCCAACCTTAATGGCTTGGTTGAAAACAACCCGTTTGAACCAGGTTGCGTCGGCCATGCGGATGAGGATAGCGGAATAGTATTTTTCCCAGATGCGCGGCACGGCATGCCCTACGGTGGGGGAGATCTCCACCATGTTGTCTGTGATGGTATCCATACTCTCGATAAAATTCACCACGTGGCCCACATCAAAATGGGCCAGTATGGTAAACAGCTGCTCGAAAATATGGCAGAGGGGGAGAAAGGACATGATCTCGTCGGTGTCATACATGGGATTGTTGGAAGTGATGGCCCTTCCCATCCAGACACAATTTTTGTGGGACAGCATGGCCCCCTTGGGCGGCCCCGTGGTTCCAGAAGTGTAGATGAGGACGGAAATCTCTTCCGGGTCGATTCTTTCAATAGCGGCATCCAGCAGCCCTGGGTTCTCCTGTTCCTTTTCCGTTCCAAGTTCCAGCAACTGGTCAAAGGTCATTACCATGGGGTCCTTGAATTTGTGCAGCCCCTCGGTGTCCCATACAATGATTTTTTCAAGTCCGGGGACCCTGTCACGAAAATGGAACCACTTGTCCAGCTGTTCTTCATTTTCCACGAAAAAAAATTTAGATTCTGAGTTGGAAATCACATACTCAACCTGCTGCCAGGCATTGGTGGAATATACCCCGGCGGTTGCAGCGCCGCAGCATTGAATCCCCAGGTCTGCATAAACCCATTCCGGGCAATTGTCACCGATGATGGATGCGCAGTCGCCTTTTTGAAGCCCTAAAGACATTAAGGCACAGGCCACACGGGAAACATTCCGGTCATACTGGTTCCAGGTGATGTCCTTCCAGAGGCCGTACTCTTTTTTGCGCATGGCCACCCGATCACCCCAGCGGGAAACGGCCGCCTTGAACTTGGCCGGTACGGTTTGGTCTTTATTTTCAGACATTTGTTACCCTATTATTTAATGTTTTTCCCAGAATATTAAAAACTATCGCCATGCTTTTTTTCGTTTCCAGCGCTGGTACCCCTTGGCAGCGGTTTCCGATTTTACTCCCATATAAAATTCCTGGACATCCTTGTCCTCCATGAGATCGCAGGCGTTGCCTTTCATGACAAAGCGGCCGTTTTCCAGAATCAAACCGGTCTGGGAAACCCCCAGGGCCATCCTGGCATTCTGCTCCACCAGCAAAATGGTGACCCCCTCATCATTGATGGTCCTGATAATCTTGAAGATCTCCTTGACCAGGAGCGGAGAAAGCCCCAGGGAGGGTTCATCCAGTAACAAAAGTTTGGGCCGGCTCATCAAAGCCCGGCCCATGGCCAGCATCTGCTGTTCGCCGCCGGACAGGGTGCCCGCCCATTGGTTCACCCTGTTTTTTAGTATGGGGAAATAGCCAAAAACCCGGTCAAAATCATCGTCAACCCCCTGTTTGTCATTACGGGTGTATGCCCCCATGAGAAGATTTTCCCGGATGGTGAGTTCCTCAAACACCTCACGTCCTTCCGGCACCAGGGTAATGCCCATGCGAACGATCTTATCAGTGTCCACCCCATGGATAGGTTTGCCCATGAACTCGATACTTCCCTTGTCCGGCTGGTCTCGGATAAGACCCATGATGGTTTTTAAAATAGTGGATTTCCCGGCACCGTTGTTACCTAAGATGGCGGTGATACTTCCCTCTTCCACGGTAAGGGAAACCCCCCGGATGGCATAAATCAAATCGTAGTAGGTCTCGATGTTTTTTATCTCAAGCAGTGCATTCACCTTCATCTTCTCCCAAGTAGGCTTTTAAAACTTCCGGATGCTTTTGAACATCTTCGGGTTTCCCTTCGGTGATGGGATGCCCGAAATTTATTGCCAGGATTCGGTCGGAAATATCCATGACCATGTTCATGTCGTGTTCGATTAGCATGATGGTGATACCCAGCTCTTCCTGGATGTCCTTGACCCAGAATATCATGTCCTGTTTTTCTTCGGAATTCATCCCGGCGCAGGGTTCGTCCAGCAATAGCAGTTCAGGTTCCAGAGCCAGCGCCCGGCCCAGTTCAATCTGTTTTCGGGTGCCGTAGGGTAATCCGCCCACAAGCTTGTTCCGGGAGGACTGGAGGTCCAGAAAATCAATAATTTCCTCCACCTTTTTGCGGTGCACAACCTCTTCTTTGCCGGCAAAGGAGTTTTTTCCCCACAAAAAACTGCCGTGGAAAAGACCGGTTTTCATGTATATATGACGTCCCAGCATGATATTTTCCATGGTGTTCAGGTTGTCGAAGAGCTCTATGTTTTGAAAGGTTCGGGCAATGCCTGCCCTTGCAATCATATCCGGTTTCTTGCCCCGGATGTTTTTATCCTTGAGCAGAATCTTCCCGGCGCTGGGCGTGTAGATACCGTTGATGCAATTGAAAAGGGTTGTTTTCCCCGCCCCGTTAGGGCCGATAATCGAGTAAACCTCGCCTTTTTTTACCTCAAACGATATGTTATCCAGGGCTTTTAGCCCGCCAAAAAGAATTGACAGGTTTTTGACTTCAAAAAATGCCATGGGCTGATTTTCCTTGAGCGTTCTAAGTGAAGAGGAAATAGAGGTAGGAGAACCATCTTGTCCTCCAACCTCCGGTCGGATTGATATTCTTAGTGTCCCATAGGAATAAATTCAGTCTGGTACCAATCGGTTAATATGGTAGAACTACCGTCTGCCTCTGCACGCACGAGGAAAACTTCCTGCTGTCCTATCCTGCAGAGTGGGTCCTTGGGATCAAACGGTGCATAGTTGACCGTTCCCATAACCCCATTGAAGTTCTGGATTTTTTCCAATTCAGCCACCAGTTTTTCCCGGGTGAGTTCCCGGCCGCAGCGTTTGGCTGCTTCTACAAATGGTTCGACTAAGCCCATGCCGGTTGAAAAGGTCATGCCCCATCGTTCTTCTTTAGCGGCAAATTTACCATAGGCGTCTTTTTTATATTTTGCCAGCAAAGGAAGTGAGGGGGCCTGGCTATCTTCTTTATTTCCGATGCCGATTTGTTTAGGATCCATCATCCCAAAACTGGATGAGATCGTCCCCGCATACAGCCCTTTTGTAATGGCCATCATTAGGGGGTGATCACCACATGTGGAAGCGGTCATCCACTGGGGCGTAAACTGCATGGCTTTGCCGGTGCCCTGGAGGCGGGCGACATGCCCGGGGCCTACGAAGAGAAGAACCGCATCTGCCTTGGCTTTTCGAAATTTCATGATATGGGGTTTCATATCCACATCGGCAACATTGACCGGTATTTCAGCAACAAGCTTCAGGCCTGATTTGGCCAGCTGTTCCCGGGCGCCTTCCAACCCCTGTTTGCCGTAATCGTCATTTTGAAAGGCGATGGCAACCCGTTTTAACCCAAGGGTTTCAACGGCATACTTGCACAGCAGCTGGGCATCTCCCAGGTAGAGTGGATAGGTGTTGAAAAGATACTTGCTGGGGGGGTCTATCCAATGTCGGGAGCCGGCGGACGGCCCTATCCAGGGGATTTTTTTGTCCATGATATAGTCTTTAACCGCAAGACCCGGTGCCGTTCCCACACCGCCAACCCAGGCAAACATGCCGATGTCTTCCTGGAGCTGTTTGACCCCGGCCATGGTCTTGGCGGGATTGTATCCGTCATCAAAATAGTGAAGTACGAGCTTTCGGCCGTGGATGCCGCCGTCTTCATTGATCATCTTGAAATAAGCGTCGGTGCCCCTGGCTACGGCTCCCCATGGAGCTGCCGGACCGGTCTGGGGGCCCCACTGGCCGATATGGATTTCGGTATCGGTGATGCCTTCTTCTGCTGCCGTGTTAAACGCCAGACCCATGACAAGTGCCATAACCGTCAAAACATACGCAAGATACTTTTTCATGCTTTTCCTCCTTATAAAATGAAAGACCAAACACCCATTACCCAATATCGTTCTTACACCTTTTTTACGTAATGTCTTGCAAAGAGCCCGCTGGGCTTTATGCACAGCACGATGACAATGATCACGAATGCAACGACTGATTTAAACTCGATGGAGATATAACCACCAAATAAATGTTCTGTTATCCCCACGATATAGGCACCGAAAACCGCCCCCGGCAGGGAGGTCATACCGCCGACCACTGCACCGGCAAACCCTTTGAGCATTGGGTCCCACATCATATAGGGTTCCACCAGCACAGGGGCCAGGAGAAGGCCTGCCACAGCCCCCACCATGGCGGATCTTCCCCAGGAGACCATTCGGATCTGTTTGGTTTTAATGCCCATGAGGGCTGCGGCATTTTCGTTCATCTGGGTGGCTTTCATGGCAACCCCCATCTTGGAAAAGCGAAAGAAGAGAAAGAGGCCCAGCATGATAACCAGGGCAACCACCAGAGTAAGCATGTCCAGGGAGCTGATGAAAATATCCCCGATGACAATGCTGTCGTAACTGGAAATGGGAAAGGGCATGGCCCGTTGATTTGCACCGAACTTCCATGAGACGAACCCCAGGAGCATCATTTCCATGCCGATGGTAATGATGATCTGACCCAGAATGTTAGGCGCTTTTGCACGCCTCAAAATAGCAAATTCCAAAAAACACCCCAGAAAAAAAGCAAATATCAAGGTGACGGGGAAGGCGATGTAATAGGGGACCTTATAGGTAGAAAGCAGCATGAATGAAATAAAAACAGGCAGAAGGGCCATTTCGCCCTGGACAAAACTGGGCACCTTGGATGCCTTGTAGATCAGTACCATACCCATTCCCATCAAGGCGTATGAACTTCCCACCGCAATACCGCTGAGCACCATCTGTAAGAAATCGACCATCGCGCTCCTCCCAAGTTTTAGTACACGCCCAATTTATTTTAAAACGGCCATGTCATCCAATACTTTTTAAACCGTATCCAGATACCAAATATCCCCAGGGGTTC
>CAXHYW010000252.1:0-5752 GCA_964021475.1 uncultured Desulfobacteraceae bacterium
TCTACACATAGAGGCACACTCTTTCCCTACACGACGCTCTTCCGATCTCATCCTCCAAAAAAGATATTTTCTTATATATACACCACATCGTAACTTTTACCGGGCTTGTCCAACCACGGGATAAGATCGCGGTTCGTGCCTCACACGATCTATCCTTGTCCGTTATATTTCTTTAGAAAAGTGAATATTAGCGAGCTTATTTGCTGGAGTTTTAACTATACTAATTTCAGCTATATCAAACTGCTGGATTTTACAACAACACGTTTTGTCATTGTAAATGGTGCCTGATATATGATTGCACTCAGTGTAATCAGAATCGCAAATACTACATATGGATTTAGCAATAATCCCACCAATACTAAAGCCTTGTAATTCACCACTTTTAATTCGGCCCCATGCTTTACTACAAGTAACTTTTACTGGATCACACTTTAATCCATAATCATCTTCACTTAAAGCACACCACCCTATAATTTCAGGAGTATGCTCTAAATGAAGTGCCCAATTTAAATCTTTATTTGGACTGGGATTAGATAAAGATTGAGAAAAGCTATTTTGATCTGATATCATTTTCTCCGTAACATTATTGATTACGTTTTTATCTATACTATTGCCTTCATAATCAAAGATTTCCCCATCTTTATTTTTAATAAACAACTTTTCTTTTAATTTATCAATTGGGTAAATGGCCTCTTTAATAATTGCACTAACAATAGCAATAGAAATACTATAAATAGTCAAGAAAATTGGATCAGTAAGAAGGCTTTCAAAATTTTTTTTACTTAGAATATATAATTTCCCTTGGTATTTACTTCTAACTTCGTAACCAATTCCATTAGCACGCAAAGTTTTAATTATGTGAAGTTCTTCTCGGCTAATTACAGTCCGATTAGGAAATTTTGCTTCATAAGGATTAAATGCATCAATAACTACTTTTGAATTCATAACCCACCTTGAAATATAAAAATTAATCTGCGGTGTCACATACCGATAATTTGCAGCAACATTAAAAACCTTTGTAAAGAGATATTCAATTCTCGTTAAGAAATCAAGATCAAATAAACCAAAATTTCATTATCGTAAAGTTGGAGATAGAACAGAATATAAAATAGAGTTTAGAAGAAATAAGAACTAAACGGTCCCAATCTGATTTGGTGGGGACTATTATTAATAGTCCGGGGGGTTAAATATCAAGAAGAATTTTCTCTGTAGGTGTTTTTTTACGGGTTGAATTATTGGATATTCGGCTGGTGGACCGTGAAAAAGACGTAAGAAAAGACTTCAACTTGTCCCAGAAACAAGTCCGTATTTTAAAAGCTATATTGGAAAATAGAAACGTTACACAGGAACAATTGTCGGAAATTGTAGGAATCACCGTGAGAAATATACAAACAAACATGAAAAAACTGAAAGAGATGGGTGTTTTAATAAGAATAGGTTCGAGAAAGGGCGGATATTGGGAAGTGTTAGTAAAATTGTCTGAAACAGACTTCAAAAAATAACGGAATGATATGATACCGGGTAAGCGCAAAGTATCCCGAAATTTAGGCTTTTGAGTAGTATAAAATGAACACCTGCATTCCCAATTGGCCATGACACCCTGAAAGAGATATGGTATGTTTGACAATAAAAAAATCAATTTCACCGGGTGCCCGTTGAAACCTGTGGGGTCTGTTTTGACCTGGATACCCCGGAAGATTATCAATGGCTTTGTCAATAGGAGGAAAGATTGGATGGATATTAAAGGTTTTTTCCCTATGGAAAGGGGTATGACCGTCTCCTTTGTGGGCGGCGGCGGTAAAACCTCCCTGATGTTTGCTTTGGCAAGTCAATTGGCAGATGGGGGCAACCGGGTGCTGGTGACCACCACCACCGCTATTTTCCATCCGGACCGGGACGGGTGGCCCCATGATCTGCTGGTTCTGGGCGATCAGATCTTTCATTGCACCCCAACACCGGGACAGATCGTGGTAGGGGCCGGGGCGTATGATCCTGGTAGCCAGAAGCTCAAGGGGTATTCTTCTGAGATTTTGGCCCGGGTCCGGGAAAAGAAGGTGTTTGATTATATCCTGGTGGAGGCCGACGGGTCCCGCAGGCTGCCGGTTAAAGCCCCGGCAGACCATGAGCCGGTGATCCCCGACGGGACAGACATGGTGATCGGCTGCATCGGCCTGGATTGCCTGGGACGGCCCATGGACGATGGAACCGTCCACCGGCCGGAATGTTTTGCCGCTATTACCGGACTCAA
The DNA here is from genome assembly GCA_964021475.1 of uncultured Desulfobacteraceae bacterium. GTDB lineage: Bacteria > Desulfobacterota > Desulfobacteria > Desulfobacterales > Desulfobacteraceae > NBML01. The sequence goes on from CAXHYW010000252.1 coordinate 2,249, forward strand.
TTCCGGAGATCCCATTCTGGCAGACCACCTGGTCAAATTGGCGGCTTCTGACCTGGGACTGTTTAAGAACGCCGGAAATCATATAAAAAAAATACTCGTGTTTAATAAGGCTGATACAAAGGAGTTGGTCGAGCAGGGCCAGGCACTTGCCGCCCGGGTTCTAAACGGCTGCCCCGGGGTGGACCATTGCTGGGTCGCCTGTTTGCTGAACCCTGGGGATCCTGTTATTTTTTAAGGGAAGGTGGAGAGCCAATGGAATTAAAAAAATTCAATGAGCAGATCTGGCTGACAGAAGTTGAACTGGACGGCTATCAGGTGCGGGGGGCACTCATCCTGGGCGAAAAGGGTGCGGTTCTGGTGGACACTCTTTCCCATCCTCGTGACATGGTGCCGCTGCTGCCGTTGATCCAGGGCAGGGAGTTGACCATTGTCTATACCCATGCCGATTGGGATCATATCTGGGGGACCGGGGGCCTGCCCTGGGAAACGGCTCGGATCATCGGGCACGGGGCCTGCCTGGAACGCTTTGATACGGATGTGCCGGCCACCCTTCTTGAACAGCAAGGGGAGCACCCCGGCAGGTGGGATGGGATACAATTGATCCGGCCCACACAAACATTCGCCCGTGAATATCGCCTTGATGGGGAGGGGGTGACCCTTCATCATCTACCCGGCCACACACAGGATTCCATTGTTGTTTTTCTGGAAAAACAGGGTGTTTTGTTCATGGGGGATACCGTGGAAACCCCCTTTCCCTGTTTGGAAAAGGGAGTTCCGCTTTCACGATGGATTGCCGGCCTTGAACGATGGGAACGGGATCCCCGGGTTCAAACGGTGATCCCGGCCCATGGCGATATGGGGGGGAAAGAGATTATCCGGCAAAATATTGCCTATCTGCAGGTGCTGGCAGACGGAGGGGTGCCGGACGTGTTTGAACCGATGACAGATTTTTATCGCGATACCCATGGCGCCAATATCGGTTACGCCCGGGAGATCTTCACCCTTGGGAAACCCAGATGCTGACTTTAGGGAAAGCCTTGGCGTTATCTTTGAGACATCATCACCCTTTGATACCCGTATAGCTCCTTGGAGAGTGTCATTGAAAAAAATATCAACAAGAAAAATCCTGACGGACAAACCGCAGATTTACTGGGAAATATGAGGTCAAAAAATGAACCAACGATTTTATCTGCTGAAAATACAATTACTTGATATTGAACCCGCAATCTGGCGTCGTTTTGTTGTGCCCGCCAGCATTACATTGGACCGTCTGCACGATGTCATCCAGATTGTCATGGGCTGGACCGACAGCCATTTGCACGAATTCACGATTGGAAAAAAACGCTATACCGAATATCCGGAATCCAAAGAAGACGGAATGGTATGCGGCAGATACCGGATCGGGAATTTGATCAAACAGAAAGGCCGCACCTTTCATTATCTGTATGACTTTGGCGACAGCTGGGAGCTGATAAAATACCTTCGCTGGTCCCGAGACAGATATCAAAACTGGGGAGGGGTAGAATGAAAAAGGATAAAGACAAAAGAATACAGAAGCCCGGAAAAAAAGAGACATCCATTGTCCGGTCCTCAGCTGCTGAGTACCTGACATTTGTTGCGGCAAGTGGTAAGGGCGGCGTTGAGGCGGTTTATGCGGATGAAAACATATGGCTGACCCAAAAAATGATGGGCGTTCTCTATGATGTCGAGACGCATACCATTAACTATCACTTGAAGAAGGTGTTTGCCGATAGTGAATTGGAAGAGGATTCAGTTATTCGAAATTTTCGAATAACTGCCGCAGACGGTAAAAATTACAATACCAAACACTACAATCTTTCGGCTATCATCGCCCTAGGCTACAAGGTCAACTCAGAACGCGCTGTGCAATTCCGCAAATGGGCTACAACGATTATTCAAGAGTTCACCATCAAAGGTTACACAATGGATGATGAACGTCTGAAGAATGACGGATCTGTCCTTGGCAAACAGTATTTTGAAGAGCAATTGCAGCGAATCCGAGAAATTCGTCTGAGTGAGCGTAAGTTCTACCAGAAAATTACCGATATCTATGCTACGTCCATTGATTATGATATAACGGCTCAAGCCACAAAGCGCTTTTTTTCGGTGGTGCAAAACAAACTGCATTGGGCAATACATGGCCAGACGGCTGCGGAAGTGATCGTGGACCGTGCGGATCACAAAAAAGACAATATGGGGCTGACCACCTGGAAAGACGCTCCAAAAGGTAAACTTCAAAAGTTCGATGTCAGCGTGGCTAAAAACTATCTGGCCGAAAATGAAATGGCGCAATTGCAACGGTTGGTTTCTGCCTATCTGGATGTTGCGGAAGATATGACACTGCGGCAGATCCCGATGACGATGCAGGACTGGGAAAAACGCCTCAACCGGTTCATCAAAGTGACAGACCGGGAAATCCTGCAGGACGCAGGAAAAGTTACAGCAGAAATTGCTAAACTCCATGCCGAAAGTGAATTTGAAAAATACCGAATTATTCAGGATCGCCTCTTTGAAAGTGACTTCGACCGGATGACCAAGCAGTTGGAACAGAAAAAATAGGATAAAGAATAGAGACTTTCAGACATGAAATCGGAGGACATCCATACTCAATTCCAACCAGCCAAATGAAGCGGATGAACCGCTTATTGCGGGTGATACCGTAGATTTTCAAGTTAACCAGGACGCCGGGCGCGGGCTGGACCATTGTTGGGTCGCCTGTTTGCTGAACCCGGCGGATCCTGTTATTTTTGGGGAGGACAAATGATTAAATCCATGAACATTGCCTGGTGGGTCCAGCGCTGGGCTGAGTTGTTGCCCGACAAACCGGCCATTGTGTTTGAGGGGCGGACCATTTCCTACCATGCCCTTTGCCGGCGGGCAGACCGGACCAGCTGCTGGCTTCAGTCCATTGGGATTGAAAAAGGGGACCGGGTGGTCGTGATGCTCCACAATTGTCCGGAGTTTCTGGATCTGTTTCTGGCCTGTTCCAGGCTGGGGGCTATTTTTGTGCCCATCAATTTTCGCATCACCGCAAGTGAACTGGATTATTTTATTAAAAACTGCCGGCCCCGCCTGTTTGTTCATGGGCAGAAGGTGGCTGAGGTGGTAAACGGGCTGGTGCTGGAAAGCTATCTGCCCCCCATGATGGTGGCCCAGGTGGGCAGTGCAGCCCTCCGGGGCCGGGTATTTGATTTTGATGCGGCCACCCGGAAATTTGACGGGCAACGGGCTTTTTTGACCCGGAGTCTTGGGCCGGCCGACCCGGAAGAGCCCCAGGTGATCATGTACACCTCGGGGACCACGGGCCAGCCAAAGGGAGCGGTGCTCTCCCACCGAAAAACCTTTTTTAACTGCCTCAATGCCGACATTTTTTTCAAGCTCCATCCCAGCGACATCATGCTGGTGTTTTTGCCACTTTTTCATTCAGGCGGTCTTTAGATCGGAAGAGCGTCGTGTAGGGAAAGAGTGTGCCTCTATGTGTAG
>CAXHYW010000253.1:0-5740 GCA_964021475.1 uncultured Desulfobacteraceae bacterium
ACAAAGGGGATGGCGGGGATATAACCATTTTTTTGGGGCAGCATCCGCTGGAAAAGAGACCCGGCCTTCAGGGCCAGGTCATATGTTTTTCGGTTTTTGATGATAAGCGACCAGATTTGGAAGGCAAATTTTTCTCCCGGATTGGCCCGGGTGACCCCCCATTTGGGATCACCGTCGGCAAGCTTGGCCCGTAGGGCTAACAGCATACGGGGCAGGTCTATGTCCACGGGGCAGGCTTGTTTGCAGGCACCGCACAAAGGTTCCCCACAACACAGGTCCTTTGCCCGGTTGATGCCCACAAAAAGCGGAGTGATCACAGCCCCTATGGGGCCGGAATAGGGATATCCATAGGCATGTCCCCCAATCTTTCCATAGGCCGGGCAGACATTGAGGCAGGCCGCACACCGGATACAATAAAGCGCCTCCCGGAACGTTGGGTCGGCCAGGATCCGGGAACGGCCATTGTCGATAATGACCAGATGGAACTGGTCCGGCCCGTCCAGCTGATCGCGGGTCCTGGGGCCGCCGATGTAAGAGACATACCCGGCCATGTTCTGGGCGGCGGCTCCCCTGGACAAAAGTCTGAACAGGGCATCATGGTCGGCAAGTTTGGCCACCACCCGCTCCATGCCCATGAAGGCCATGTGAATCTTTGGCATGGTGGTGGACATGCGGATATTGCCTTCATTGGAGACCGTGGTGATATGACCGGTTTCGGCACAGGCCAGGTTACACCCGGACAGGCCCATGTCGGCTTCTAAAAATTTTTTGCGCAACACTTTCCTGGCCGCCTGGGTCAGGATCGGGGGATCTTCGCAATAGGGAATCCCAAGTTCCAAGGAGAACAGTTCGGCTATTTCTTTCCGGGTTTTGTGGATGGCCGGGGCAATGATGTGGGAAGGGGTTTCCCCTGCCAGCTGGATGATGTATTCCCCCAGATCCGTTTCATTCACCTCAATACCGCCATCTTCAAGAATTGGGTTCAAGCCGATCTCTTCGGTGACCATGGACTTGCCCTTGACCACCATTTTGACCTGGTTTTTCCGGGCCACTTTCAGACAATAGGCGCTGGCCGCTGCTCCGTCTTTTGCAAAATAAACACTGCCGCCCCTGTCCCGGATTTTTGCGGCAAGACGGGTGAGCAGGATATCCAGGTGGTTGATAGAAAATTCTCTTATTTCATGGGCTTTTTGCCTCAAGCCCGGGCCTTCTGGTAGCTCCTCGTACATACGGGCCGTGGCAGGCCCCAGCCGGTTCTGGACATTGGACAGGGCATTTTGCAGCAGGGTGTTTTCAATGGCCTTGGCAGCATTTTGTCGATAATATTCGGTCTCTATTTCTACCATGGGGCAATCCTTTTTTTATGGGGCCAGCAACTGGGCAATGTGCAGGGTTTTGATGGAAGAATTTTTCCGGCTCAACATCCCCTGGATGTTCATCAGGCAGCTTATATCGCATCCCACCACAGCATCCACACCTGCTTGGATGATATGGTCTATTTTTTCTTCCAGAATGGCCGTTGAAATATCGGGAAATTTGACGGCAAAGGTGCCGCCGAACCCGCAGCATTTGTCGGCATGCTCCATTTCAATCAACTGGCAGTCCTGGACATGGGCGATGAGCCGTCTTGGCTGGTCTTTAACTCCCAGGTTTCTCGACAGATGGCAGGACTCGTGGTAGGTGACCCTTCCTTCAAAACGGGCCCCCACATCTTCAAGACCTAGAACATCCACGAGGTACTCGGTGAACTCAAAGATTTTGCTGCTGATGCCGAGGGCTCTTTTCTGCCAGGAGGACCCGTTCTCAAAAAGACCGGGGTATTGGTGTTTGACCATGTCCACACAGGAACCCGACGGACAGACAATCACCTGTGAGTCTTCAAAAATTTCAATAAAGCGTTTGGCTGCAACCGTTGCCTCTTTGCGATATCCTGCGTTAAAGGCGGGCTGGCCGCAGCAGGTTTGGTCCACGGGTATGTTAAAAGGGATTTCCATCTTTTCAAACAAGCGGACCATGGATGTTCCCACTTCCGGGTACAGGCTGTCCACCAGGCATTGGACGAACAGGGTGACGGATTTGTTCTTTTCCATGATATTAATTGGCCTCTTCTGGATTGTAAAAGTCTGGATAGCAAAAATCAGGCTTGATCATCGGGTTTAAATTTTGTGGTGGATGAGTGTTATCCATAGGCCACCGACGGTAGCCAGACAACCAGATCCGGCCAAAACATGACAATGAACAAGCCGATTAATTGCAGAATGATAAAGGGGATGACCCCTTTGTAAATATCTAATAGACTGATTTCAGGGGGGGAGACGCCCTTGAGGTAAAATATGGCAAATCCCACGGGTGGGGTAAGAAAGGAGGTCTGGAGGCTGATGGCCACGAGAATTGCAAACCAGACCAGCTCCGGGTTGTCAATGACGCCGAAACCGTTGATGTGCAATCCCAGACCCGATACCACTGGTGACAAAATGGGCAGGATAATCAGGGTGATTTCAATCCAGTCCAGGAAGAACCCCAGGAAAAAAACCATCATCAGGATGACCGAGATGATGCCGTAGGGGCCGAAGGGAAGCCCGGTAAAGGCTGCCGCAATAAATTCATCCCCTCCTAGCTCCCGCAGTACCAGGGCAAAACAGGTGGCCCCCACAAGGATCCCAAAAATATATCCCGTGGTGTTAAAGGTGTTGTAAAGAACTTCTTTGAATATTTTAAAATTCAGACGTTTGTTGGCCAGGGCCAGGAGGATGGCACCCAGGGCGCCGATTCCGCTGGCTTCCGTGGGGGTTGCAAGCCCGGCAAATATGGAGCCCAAAACCGCCAGGATCAAGGCACCTGTGGGGAGGATGGTTTTCAATACCCGCCATACCATGGCAAGCTCCAACGGCTGCCGGTCCTTTGCCAGGGGAGCTGAGCCCGGGAAGAAAAAGGCAAAGATCAAAATATACACCATGTACAAAAACCCCAAAAGAATACCCGGTAAAAGGGCCCCCATGAACAGATCCCCCACGGACAGGCTCAGCTGGTCTGCCATCATGACCAGCATGATGCTGGGGGGGATGAGAATTCCCAGGGTACCTGATGCACAGACCGTTCCCACGGCCAGGGGTTTCGAATATCCCTGGTTGAGCATGGCGGGCAGGGACAGGAGGCCCAGCAATACCACGGATGCACCGATGATACCGGTGGCTGCCGCCAGAAGAATACCGATGAGGGTGACGGAAATGGCCAGCCCTCCCCTCACTTTTCCGAACAGATCCTGCATGGCGATCATCATCTTTTCGGCAATACCGGACCGGTCCAGCATCAGTCCCATGAAGATAAACATGGGCAGGGCGATGAGTATCCAATTGTATAACACCCTGTACAGCCGGTTGACCACAAGCCCTATGGTCATGTAATCAAGCCCTGTTATGGTGCCGAACATGAGATCGGATCCATACCCGATCAGGGTGAACAGCATGGCCACGCCCCCCAGAATAAAGGCAATTGGGTAACCTGTGAACAATAGGACGATAAATGTGAGCATCATGGCAAGGACAAGAATACCGCTAGAATCCATTGGTGTTGTTCCTGTTTTTTAAACGATTAATTGCCTGTTTGAGCCGGGAGAGGGATCCGATGAACAATAGAAAAAAAGCAATGGGGATAATTGCTTTGATTGCCCATCGGTAGGAAAGCCCCATGGGGGCGTCAGACCCTTCTCCCACCCTGAAGGATTCGGCAACAAAGGGAAGACTGTGCATGAAAAAAACAAAGATCATGGGCCACAAGAAACACAGGGTGCCCATGATTTCAATTTTATCCTTTGTGGGCCTGGAAAATCTTGAATGCAGGATATCCAGGCGGATATGGGAATCCTGCACATAGGCATAGGACATTCCCAGCATGATGATGACGGCAAAGAGATGCCATTGTACCTCTTCAAGGGCGACAAAGCTTTTTTGAAATACATATCGCAAAATCACCTGGACCAGTATGGTCACAATGAGAACGGCGTTGAGCCAGGCGGCCGCGTGGCCGATGGCCAATATGATCCGGTTCGGTATACTGGGCCTCCCAGAAGGGGTTCTGATGTCATCATTCATGGCTGGGTCCTTTCGTTCGTTAGGGTTTTGTCTGTCTGGGCAGAAAACCCAATGATTTCCAATAGGCATAGTCTGCCCGGAATGCGGTCAGGTCTTTCCATATTTTGTCAAACCCGGGACTTTGGGCAGCCTGTTCTTTTACCACCTCTTCCCAGGTGCTTTCAAATAATCCCAGCATTTCGTCGGACCAGTACATGTTGTGGACACCTCTGTTTTCTGCGTTTTCCCGGATGGCCGCTCCCTGGATGGCTTCACAATAGGAAAGGGTGTCAACAATGTTGGCCTTGGTGGCCATTTCAAGCAGGGCTTGCTGGTTTGGGGACATGCTGTTCCAGGTGTCTTTATTGATGAGCAGTTCAAGGATGGTGGCCTGCTGGTGCCATCCCGGGAAGTAGTTGTATTTTACCACCTTGTAGAATCCCAGCTTCTGGTCAATGGCCGGAAAGGAAAATTCAGTGGCATCAATGACGCCTTTTTCAAGGGCCTGGAAAATTTCTCCGGCCGGCATCAGGCTGACGGCCACGCCCAGTTTCTGCATAACCTTTCCGCCAAGGCCGAAAAATCTCATTTTAAGCCCTTTCAGGTCTTCGGGTCCGTTAATCGGTTTTTTGAACCATCCAGAGGTTTCAGGTGAGATAACGGCATAGGGAAGAACTTTTACATTGTAGCCGGCCGTGTCATACATTTCCTGGTAAAGGGCCATTCCGTTCCCCTTATACAGCCAGGCCAGGTATTCGTCTGCTTCTGGCCCGAAGGGAACTGCAGAAAACAAGGCAGCTTCGGGTATTTTTCCCTGCCAATAGGCGCCTGATCCGAACCCGGCATTGACTTTTCCACTGGACACCGCCCCCAGAATTTCAAAGGGGGGGAGGAGTTTTCCGGGTTCATAATACTTGATCCGAATGCTTCCGTTGCTGGCGGCTTTGACTTTTTCTGCAAATGGGGGAATGGTGTCCCCCAGAACCGGCAGGGAGGTGGCAAAACACAGCGGGGTCTTTAACAATACTTTTTTTTCCTGGGCTTGGGCAACGCTTGACAGGGATAGAATGCAACCTGCGATAAGAATGGATAGAATGACGTGATTTTTCATTGAATACCTCCTTGGTTGATGGTGAAAAACTCAAACTCAAATTCTGGTATGTGGTCTGATACTCATACCAGTAGCATTGCGCTGTGTCAAGAAAAAATTTTAGGCGTTAAATCAAGTATTTATAAACATTTTTAAAATAAAATTTTTATCATCTTCATTGATATAAGATATGGTCAGACCAGAATTGACAATCGGGTTGACAAACCAGGGTCCAATTGATAGTTGTTCTTTTCAGACCATTGGATATATTTTCCTATGATTACCATCACATTTTACTGGAGGTGCCCCATGGGAACGGTGTTTAAGAAAGTGAAACTACAGAAAATCAGTGAAGAGGTGGCATGCCAAATCCGGGATTTGGTTAAGGATGGAAAACTTGCGCCGGGAGAAAAACTGCCCTCGGAACGGGTCTTTTCGGAAATGCTGGGAGTCGGGCGCTCTTCTCTGCGGGAAGCCATTAATATCCTGGAGACCCAGGGGTTTGTGGAAACCAGAAAACGCCGGGGAGTTTATATCTGCAGTCTGGGATCCTCCTTCATTTCCGATCCCCTGCGCCAGA
>CAXHYW010000254.1:0-5739 GCA_964021475.1 uncultured Desulfobacteraceae bacterium
GATCTACAAATAGAGGCACACTCTTTCCCTACACGACGCTCTTCCGATCTAATCGATCACGGACGATCGATTGGGATGCGCGGAGTGCCAGCCCCCCATTGGCCTGCCGGGTCGTGGTTAAAATTGTAGCCAAAACTATTTTTTTACCTCTGATCTTTCTACCCTAATTCTAATAATATTCAAATCAAATTTTCATGCTAGGCACCCCGAAATAAATATATCTCCAATTTCGGTTTTCTGATTTCCAATTTGGAAGAACGTAATTTTTATAAGACGCAGATTGGCGGTTACCGAGAATTGCTTTACCGAGAATTATTGTCCCTGGATTAAAGCCCATTGAAAAATTGATGTACTTTAGTCTATACTATGGTTATGCGACTGAGACTAATAATTTTAATACTGGCTGTGTTTGCCTTTCTCTCTGCCGCCACCGGTGGATGGCTCTATTATTTTTCCTATCGGGAGGCGGCATTCCAGAAAACAGAATCAGATGCCCATAGCCAGCTTACGCTGCTTACCAGGCAATTGTCCACCCATCTTTCAGAGCATATCAAACCGGTAAAAACCCTTTCCGGTATAAGGCAATTGCAAGTTGCCCTGAAAACCACCAACCTGGATACCATTTTCCAGGCCAATCAGATTTTAGATCATTTTTCCCGGTCCCTGGACCTGGATGTCAGTTACCTTCTGGATAAAACCGGTATTACCCTGTGTTCCAGCAACCGCAACGACCAGGACAGCTTTGTGGGAAAAGATTTTTCCTTCAGGCCCTATTTTGTAAGCGCCATGAAAGGAAAACCTGCCACCTATCTGGCACTTGGCACCACCTCCCAAAAGAGAGGCGTCTACTACAGCCATCCGATCTATGACAAATCGAAGACCAGTATTCTCGGGGTAGCGGTGATAAAATCCTCGGTGGAATCTTTAGAAACCACCCTGTTTTCAAAACCCGAAGACATCCTTTTGTTTGTGGACCCCAACGGATTAATTTTCATGTCCAATCAACCGGCTTTCCGGTTCAAACTCCTCTGGGAGCAGGATGAGGAAACAATAAATACCATTACCGATTCAAGACAGTTTGGAAACGGTCCCTGGGAGTGGGCAGGATTCAAACCACTGGATTCAGGGAACATCCAGGATGACAAGAAAGCCGATTACCTGATTTCCGAGCAGGATGTCCCCCATTACCCGGGGTGGAAGATTATTTCCCTGAGAAACCACAAAGAGATTGAAAAACAGGTATCAGAACCATTTATCAAGGTCATTGGTCCGGTGGTTGTCTTTGTTTCCATTCTGGCGGGTCTTCTTGTCTTTATCCTGTACCAATTGGCAGCCCAGGAAATCACCCGGCGACAGCAAGCTGAAAAAAAATTGCGCCTGAGTGAAGAAAGATACCGGCACATCTACCACAAAACCCCCATTATGCTCCACTCTATTGATACTAAAGGAAGGATTATCCATGTATCCGACCACTGGGTTGAGATCATGGGGTATCAACGCGATGAAGTCATCGGGAAGCAGCTCACCCGATTTTTCACAAAGAAATCAAAAAAGTTTGCCATAAATGTTATTTTTCCCCGGTTTTTCAGCACTGGATTCTGCAAGGATGTTCCCTACACCTATGTTAAAAAAAACCAGGAAAAAATAGATATCATGCTTTCCTGTTACGGGGTCAGAAATGAAAAAGGAGAGATTATTCGTTCCCTCGCCGTCAGCGTGGATGTTACTGAAAAAAATTTGGCTCAGAAAGACTTGCAGATTGCCAAGGAAAAATTATCACAATATTCCCTGGACCTGGAAGGCCAGGTCACAAAGCGGACGGCCCAGCTGGAAAAGGCCCAGACCAATCTAAAAAATTTGTCTAAAAATATCATTGCCTCCCAGGAACGGGAAAAAGAACTGATGGCCCAGGAACTCCACGATCACCTGGGGCAGGTGCTGACAGCCCTGCGCATTGATTCGGTATGGATTGAAAAATATTTGACAAAAATTGACGCCAATGCCCTGGAACGAGCAGCAAGAATGAGTGCGCTTATTGATGATACCATAGAAGATGTCAGGGATATGGCCTACCGTCTGAGGCCCCGGGTTCTGGATGACCTAGGGTTAGCCGATGCCCTGGAGTCCCTGGTGTCTGATTTTGAGAAGAGATCCAATATTTCATGCGTCTTTCAGAATGATGATCTGCCGGAAATTGACAAAACCCTTGCCACTGCCCTGTACAGAATCGGTCAGGAAGCAGTTACCAACTCGTTGAGGCACTCCAGGGCCACTTCCATTCTGGTTGAATTGAGAACGGATCAGGAGGGAATTGTGCTCACGATTAAAGATGATGGATGCGGATTTGATCCCGACAACATCACAAACCGAAACGGATTTGGCCTGGAGGGCATGCAGGAAAGGGCAAACCTTGTCGGTGGGAAACTGACCATTGAAACCGCTCCGTCAAGGGGAACAAAAATCTGTTGTAAAGTAAAGATAAAAGGAGAACCATGATCACGGTATTGCTAGCAGACGACCATTCTATTGTCCGGGAAGGCTTGAGAAGAGTGCTTGAGGACTGCAATGAGATAAAGGTGATTGCCGAAGCTGCCGACGGGGAAACTGCCTTTGACCAGGCCATGGAAAAAAAGCCGGATGTGGCTGTGATTGATATCTCCATGCCCGGGATGGACGGACTTGAGGTGGTGGCACGCATGAGCAGCTACTGCCCGGATATTCCCGTACTCATTCTGACCATGCATGATGAGGAACAATATGTTATCCGGGCCATTGAAGCGGGTGCCATGGGATATGTCACCAAACAATCTGCGCCGGAGCAATTGGTGGCTGCTGTCAAGAAAATCAATGACGGCGGGCGGTATCTCACGGAAAAAGCAAGCGAGGCACTGGCCCTAAGGGTCATCCGGGGCAATAAGGATAAAAGTCTGACAGAATCCCTGTCCATGCGGGAACTCCAGGTTCTTCGAAAACTTGCAATCGGTAATACCAACCGGGAAATTGCCATCTCCTACAATCTCAGCGTAAAAACCGTTGATACCTACCGGGCAAGAATTTTAAAAAAGCTGAGCATCAGAAATAACACAGAATTATCCCGGTATGCCATCCAAAATAAATTGGTGGAATTGTAAATCTTTAGTTATCAAAATTCATAAAAATTTTGTTCAGGGTGGTTCTGCATTGTTCCATTTCTTCAAAGGAAATTCCCTTGTCCGCCTCACTAAGCATCTCTTCCACCAGGGCCATGAGATCTTCCTGGCACTCCTTGGCCTTATTGGTCAGATAGACCAGGTTGCTTCTTTTATCGGTCCGGTCCGGTATTCGTAACACAATGTTCTTTTTTTCAAGTACATTCAGCAGTCGCGTGATAGCCGCCTTATCCTTTACAGCGATATTAGACAGCTCCTGCTGGGTCTGCCCGTCTTTGCGGTACAAATGGATGAGAATACTCCATTGTTCATAACTGATATCAAATCCTGCATCTGCAAATTTTTTAGTCAACCGTTTTATAATGGCCCTTGAGGTCCTGCCCACCAGATATCCAATGGAAGAATCGATGACGCGATCATATTTATCCATACGTTCATTTCATTTCTTAAGGTTTACATCCCCGTTCGATGATCCGCAATCCAACCGTTTGACCATGATCTGCCTGGGATAAAAATTTGTTTCAAGATAATATGGTATAAAAAAGTTGATTGCGCAACGAATAAAATTTTTTGTGATTTGCCCTCAATAAAAATCACCCCTGGCAAGGGCTCCTATCAGGAACCGGGTGCCAGGGGTGAGTCATCATTTTTTTGCAGGACAAATTGTTATACCGTTCTAAGAAAATGCTTTCTAAAAAGATACCTTTTAACGAAGATACCTTTTAGGAAGATGCTTTCTTGGAAAATAAATTTTTCAGGGTTTTGACCCAAATACCGCTTAAAAACCAGGAATAAGCCCAGGTGGCGAAAAAGATCGCAATAAAAGCCTTTACAATATCCATGCGACTTCCATCAAGGGAAAATCCCGGAACATATCCAAATAAAATGGGACCCAAATAGAGAAATTTTGCAAACTTAAAGGCGGAAAAAGCAGTTCGCCACATGTTGGCCTTGGCAATGGTTGCCCCTGCAAAGGCGGCAATACACACCGGCGGGGTGATATTTGAATCCTGGGACAGCCAGTACACGATCATGTGAGCGGCTATTTGATTTACCCCCAGATGGGTCAGGGCTGGTACGGCCACAACGGCGGTGATCAGATAGGCAGCCGTTACCGGAACCCCCATCCCCAGAACAAGCGATGCCAGGGCAATCAAAAGTATGGTGAGCAGCAGGGAGCCCCCTGCAAGTTCAATCATGATATCGGCAAAGGTCAACACCAGACCGGAAAATGTCAGCACCCCGATAATAATCCCGATGACGCCCACGGTGGCGCCAATTTTCAAGCTGTTTTCAGTTCCGGCTCTGGATGCCTCAATAAATCGTTTGGGCCCGATCCTGGTGTCTTTTCTAACATAGGAGACGGCGATACAGGAGACAAGCCCTAGAATAGCCGAATACCCCGGAGAAAAGCCATAGAGCATGAAAATAGTGATAACCACCAGGGGAACCATATAAAACCATTGTTTTTTGAAAATTTCCATGGGGGAAAATTCGGATTTTTCTCCCACGATATTGTACATTTTGGCTTCATAATGGACCATGCAGAAAACCGAGAAAAAATACATAAAGGCCGGAAAAATGGCTACCAGCATGATGGTTGAATAGGGAACCCCGGTAAGTTCCGCCATGATAAATCCACCTGCTCCCATGATGGGGGGCATGAACATCCCGCCAATGGAGGCAGCAGGCTCGATGGCACCGGCGATGTGGGGTCTAAACCCTGCTTTTTTCATCATGGGGATGGTAAACATACCCGTTGATACGGTGTTGGCAATGGCAGACCCGGAAATGGAGCCAAACAGGCCCGAAGCAATAACAGAAACCTTGCCCGGCCCGCCGATTTTATGCCCCACCGCTGCCAGGGGCCAGTCGATGAAAAATTTCTGGGCCCCGCATTTTTCCAAAAAGGAGCCAAACAGAACAAAAAGAATCACATAGGTGGCCAACACATTGGCCATGATACCAAACACCCCGTCACTCTTATAGAAAATACTGACACAAAGTTCTGTAAACGGTGCCCCGGCATGGGAAACAAGATCCGGCGCCATATGCCCGTAAACCCCATAGAGCATCATGACGGTGCCCAGGATCACAAACACACTTCCCACCACCCGTCTGGCAAGTTCAATACCAATGAGCACACCGATGATGGCAAACACCATGTCGGTCTGGGTTTCTGCACCGGTCCTGTAGTTGATGGTTTCAAACATGAACATCCAATACCCGATGGAGATGGCGGAAAGCAGGATCAGCAGATAATCAATGACTCGCCCGATTTTTGTTTTGGCTTTGTACAAAAGGAAGACAAGAACATAGGTGATAATAACATATACCCCCCTGTGATACTGGGTGGCCATGGGCTGAATCACAGCCGCCCAGGAGTAGAAAACGACCAAGAACACCGAGCAGGTATCAAATATAATTTGCTCGAATCGATTTAGTTTATCATACACGGTTTGCCTTCCTATGCTAATAAATTATTAGAGATATATCGGGGCGACTTTGTTGGGAGTTGGTTCAGGTACGAGATCACCCCGTACCTGAACATTAAACAAAAAACATAGGTTCAGGTCTTATAAAGCACCTT
>CAXHYW010000255.1:0-5735 GCA_964021475.1 uncultured Desulfobacteraceae bacterium
ATAAGGGTATTTCTATGAATACCCAGACGACTTGCGGCCAAGGTCTGGTTCCACCTGCAATTTTGCAGAGCCCGCAGGATGTAGAGCCGTTCAAAGGAATGGCGGGCCTGGATCAACCCTTTGTTTTCTCGTGCCCCATCTTGCATCCCTCTAGATTTCCCATGGAATAAAAGATCATAGGGCAAATCCTTTTCCCCTATGAACTGATGATCATCCCCCAGAACCACCATCCGTTCGATAAGATTTTCCAGTTCACGGATATTCCCGGGCCAGGGATAGTCCTCCAGAACGGCAATGGCATTCGGGGTAAAGCCTTTCATTTTTTTATTCATCTGGTGGTTGAAGCGATCCAGAAAAAAATCTGCCAAAATCGGAATATCCCCATTACGACTCCGAAGGGGTGGCAGCAATATGGGAACTACATTGAGCCTAAAAAAAAGGTCTTCCCTGAAACTGCCTTCCTTGACCATCTCGGCGAGACTGGTGTTGGTGGCGGCGATAATCCGCACATCCACCTTAACGGTGAGGTGACTACCCACCCGCGTAAATTCCCGTTCCTGGATAAATCGTAATAGTTTCGCCTGAAATTCAGACTTCAGGCAAGAAATTTCGTCCAGAAAGATACTCCCCTGGTGGGCAAATTCAAATTTGCCTATGCTCTGTTTATGAGCACCGGTAAAGGCACCTTTTTCATGTCCGAACAACTCAGCTTCCATAAGTTCTGCAGGTATGGCCGCACAATTAATGGCAACAAAAGGCTTTTCCCGCCGATCGCTGACATCGTGAACCGCCCTTGCAATCAATTCTTTCCCCGTGCCACTTTCGCCGGTGATCAATACATTGCTTGCTGTTTTGGCCACTTTTTCAACCAAATTAAAGACAATACCCATATTTTTTGATTTACTGATTATTTGAGGCTTTCCCGATCCGGCTTCGGACCGGTGGAAACAAACTTCTTTTGTGAGGTTTCGCTGCAACAAAACCTTTTCCACCCGGTTCAATATGATCTCATGGTCAAATGGTTTTGTAATATAATCATAGGCACCAAGCCGAATGGAATCCGTGGCTTCCTGGGCACGATCCACAGCAGAAATCATAATAACATCTAAATGTTTGTCATAGAGTTTGATCTTTTTCAAGGTTTGGATTCCATCCATTTCCGGCATGACAATGTCCAAAAAGATAAGATCAAACATCTGTTTTTGAATCTGATCAAGGGCTTTAAAACCGCTGTCGACACAGACAACACCATATTCATCTTCCAGGATTTCCATCAAGGCATCTCGTATGGCTTCATCATCATCTACCACTAAAATCCATGCATTTGTTGACGCCATTTTTTTCCAACCCAACCGATGATATATGTTTTGTTTGTCCATCCACTCCATGGGGAGTCGTCCATACAATGGCAAATACTACAGATTAAAATTTTTTACCATGGTTTCCCATTGTTTTCTTGTTTTGCACCCGGATCCTTTCAAAAAAAAAATTGTTCTTGACCTTCTTTTTCAATCTTGTTAACTAAACATCCTTATTATGGTTAACAAGATTGAAAATATAAAAGAATCTATCCTTAAACTCCTGTACCAGGCAGGGGGAGGCACCCTGTCAGGCGTCAGGATCAGTGAAACCACAGGGATATCCAGGGTGGCGGTATGGAAGCATATCAAAGCCATGAAACAAAACGGATTGCCGATTGATTCCACACCCAATGGTTATCTGCTTTCCAACCCCGATGATCTGCTGCTTCCCTTTTGCTTTAACCCGAAAGTCAGGGATAAAATCCTTCATTTCCAGGAAGTTGAAACCACCATGGATACGGCCAAAGAGCTTGCCAGAAAGGGGGCTCCCCATTTAAGCTGCGTGGTTACCGAACACCAGACAAAGGGAAGAGGCCGCCTCAACCGGAAATGGATCTCTTCCAGGGGGGGATTGTGGTTTACCCTCATCCTAAGGCCCCTTTTACCCCCCCACCTGATATATATTTATAATTTTGCAGCATCCCTGAGCCTGTCCCGGATTTTAAATCGATTATTTGCGCTGGATGTCAGTGTAAAGTGGCCCAATGACCTTTTGCTTGGAAAAGAAAAACTGGCAGGCATGTTGTCCGAAATGGAAACCCGGGGGGATATGGTCCAGTTTCTGGTGATCGGCATTGGCATCAATGTAAACAATGATCCCGTAAACAAAGAATTTAAAGCAGTTTCCCTTAAGAATATCCTGAAAAAGAATCTTTCCCGCAAAGAGATTCTGACAGCATTTTTAATTGAATTTGAAGAGCAAATTCAAAACATTAATTGCCCGGATATCATGGATCTTTGGAAAAAGCAAACCAGCACCATCGGCCAGCGAGTCCGGGTTGAGACCTTTGATAACATTCATGAAGGAACGGCCATTGATGTGGATGAAACCGGCGCACTGATCATTGAAGATGACCAGCAAACCCTCAAAAAAATAATTTATGGCGATTGTTTTCACGCCTGAAAGGAACAAAATGACCCCTTCCAACCAACTTAGAATGACCGTATATACCGCTTTGTTTGTTGCCCTGATCGCCATGGGCGCATTTATCGCCATCCCTGTGGGCCCGGTTCCCATCGTATTACAGAACATGTTTGTCCTGCTGGCAGGCCTCATCCTGGGACCTGTCTGGGGACTTGCCTGTGTAGGAATCTATCTTTTGATCGGCCTTGCCGGGTTGCCTGTTTTTGCCGGCGGCACTGCAGGTATCGGGAAATTATTCGGTCCCACCGGCGGATATCTTGTGGCCTATCTGCCAGCAGTTTTTGTGACCGCAGCCATTTCAAAGGGATTGAAAAAAAGTGTGACCGCAGATGTGATTGCCATGGTGGTAGGATCCCTAATTGTCTATGCCATCGGCGTTCCCTGGTTAAAAATTGCCTTTTCCCTGTCCTGGCAAAAAGCCATTGCCGGTGGCATGTTACCGTTTTTAATCGGAGATGGTTTAAAAATTGCGGCGGCGGCTTTTCTGGCAAAAAAGATAAGACCCCTTGTCAAATAATAGTCAAATAATGGCAACTAAAATTCTTGAGATAAACGATCTTACCCACCGATACCCGGACGGAGACGGCGGTATTTTCGATATCAGTTTTTCTGTCAACAAGGGAGAATTTATCATCCTGGCCGGCCAGAACGGTTCGGGCAAGACCACCCTGATCCGGCATTTAAACGGGTTGTTTAAACCTGCTGCCGGAACCATCCGACTCCATGGACAAGACATTTTCAAGGATTTGACCCATACCCGGAAAACCGTGGGCATGGTGTTCCAAGATGCCGATACCCAGATTGTCTGCGACACCGTATTTGATGAGGTCGCCTTTGGCCCTGAAAATTTAAATCTTGACCGAACCCTTGTTAATACAAAGGTCAACACCGTCCTGGATCAGCTGAACCTGACGGAACTAAGCAGCCGAAATCCGGCCACCCTTTCCGGGGGAGAAAAAAGGAAACTGACCATTGCCGGGATCCTTGCCATGGATCCCGAAGTCATCGTATTTGATGAGCCCTTTGCCAATCTGGACCACCCCGGCACCCAATCCCTTTTAGCACTCATTTCAGAGTTGAACAAGAACGGTCAGACCATCATCATGGCCACCCATGATGTGGAAACCGTTATGCGATCGGCCTCCCGCCTGCTCATCATCTCCCGGGGAAGGCTTGTAGCAGATGGGAAGGTGACACAGATGATTCGCCATCTTGAATCAAATGGCATCAAACCGCCCTGTACCTGTACGATGGAGCCGTCCTTTCCCCCCATGTCAATGACCCCCCCATGTCAATGAACCCCTTCATGTTCAAACCCGGCAACTCCCTCCTGCACGGTCTGGATACCCGGTGCAAAGTTTTCCTGGTCTGTATGGTGAGCCTTTCCCTGGTTAATGCAAATTTTCCGGCCTGTGGCATTCTTTTTGGGGTGCTTGCTTTTTTCACCAAAAATAGCGGACTTCGGATCGGACAAACCTTAAAGCACCTGAGATATTTTATCCTGTTTCTGGTTTTTATCCTTCTTTCAAGGGCCCTAACCATTTCCGGAGACCCCCTTGTTTCCCTCCATGGAATGACCATCAGCACCCAGGGTCTATATCAGGGATCTCTTGTGGCCCTTCGGTTTTTTCTAATCATGGTCACAGGCCTTGTCTTTTCGGCCACCACCCGGCCTTCCAGCTTGAAAAGTGCTGCCCAATGGTATCTAAAACCCATCCCCCTTGTCCCGGAAAAACGGGTGGCCATTATGATCAGCCTTGCCCTGCGCTTTTTACCCCTTCTCATACAACAAGCCCAGGAGACCTCAAATGCTATTTGTGCACGATGTGGAAACCTGGAAAAAAATCCAGTAAAGCGGTTTGTCCGCCTGACACTTCCTTTGTTAAAAAAAACCTTTTTATCTGCGGACCACCTGATTTTGGCCATGGAAGCCAGGTGTTATTGCGAAGACCGCACCGATCCTGAATTTAAACCCAGCGGCAAAGAGAGCATTTTCATCGTTATAAGCCTTACCTTTTGGTTCTGCCTTCTCTTGGCCTAACCCTGATCTCCCTGAACATTTTCAAGAGATAATCATGGGGCCATCATTGCAGGTAATATTTATGGCTTTTCTCTTTATAACTCAACTTTTTCGGAGTGGATTCTTCCTATTACCATAAAACAGAACCGATTGAAATAACAGAAAATATTGGATATCAAAGATAGAATTTTCCCCATTTATTCAAGATAGTGCCCTTCAACTCATGCAAACGCCTTTTCCTTCAAACGGTTTTAAATTTTCAATTTACCAGAGCAGGGCTACTTTTTCGGGATGGTTTTTCTATTGATTTATCGTTTCATTTATGTTCCTATTCGGCCTACATCCTCTGACAGTTAGTGTGATTTTGCTCAGCCTATAGAGATTTAAGGAGTTGGGATCCATGCAGATGTTTAGAACATCCTTACATGCCAGAATTCTTTCTATCATTATTGGTATTTTTATCGCAATGGGTGTCATTTATTTTTTGGTAAATAAGTTCATCCTATACCCCAAATTCGTACGATTGGAACAGCAGGGAGCAATAAACAATCTGACCAGATGTAAAAACGCCATTGACCAAGAATTATCAAACCTTAAATTATTGACTGGAGATTGGTCTTCGTGGTCAGATACCTATGCCTATGTTCAGCATCCAGATAAAACCTTTGAAGACAGCAATCTGATTGACGAAACCTTTACATCCTATAAACTTCAGTTGATATTCATACTCAACAAAAAAAACAAAGTGGTTTGGGGAAAAATTTTTGATCATGGCATTGAAAATGAAATAAACTTAAAAGGGTTTAATAAAAATAGTTTTCCGGAAAATCATCCCCTCCTCCAATTTGATCACATGGACGATTTAAAGAAAATGTCCAAAACAGGAATCTGGGTTTCTGAAAAAGGCCCATTGCTCATCGTCTCAAATCCAATATTGAAAAGCAATACTGAAGGCCCTGTCATTGGAACCTTCATAATGGGCAAGTTTCTTTCAAAGGCCGTTGTGGAGAAACTCAAATCACAGGTACAGGTTGGATTTAAAATACTGTTGCCTGACGACCCCGATGAATCGGGCAAATTCCATTCCATTGAGGGCGAAATCAATGATAATGGGGGATTCTATCTCAAAAAAAAGGAAAATGAACTATTCGTATACAGTGATGTCCGGTTAGGTTTTTGCATCACTTGATTTCCTTTGTTCTTTGGAATC